>NZ_JBIAIV010000007.1:0-238652 GCF_042871645.1 Streptomyces sp. NPDC005774
CGTCGTCGTCATCGACTGCACCGACACCGGTGCGTCCCCGCCCACCGCCACCGACCCGACCTGGATCTTCCGGCTCTTACGGCGCGGGGCGAGCGTGATCGGAACGGACGGCATGCCGAGAGAAATCGCAGTCATCTGCTGTGCAACCCCAAGTCGTGGATCAAGGTCCGGCTCCCGGTGAGCAGCGGGCTCCGGGCTCCGAGATTACGGCACGGCCATCGGCCCCGGCACATCCCGGTCGTAAACCCACCCAAAGGGCGATGGCCCGGAACGAAAGGGTTCCAGGCCATCGTGAACGGCAGGTGTCCGGCGGATGCGTGCCGGACAGTCCCTACGAGATCCGTATCGGGTTCACCACGTCCGCGACGAGGACGAGGAGGGTGAAGCAGACGAAGACACCGGCCACCACATAGGCCACCGGCATCAGTTTCGCCACGTCGAACGGGCCCGGGTCGGGGCGGCGCAGCACCTTGGCGAGGTTGCGGCGCAGCGACTCCCACAGGGCGCCCGCGATGTGCCCGCCGTCGAGGGGCAGCAGCGGGAGCATGTTGAACAGGAACAGAGAGAGGTTGAAGCCCGCGAGCAGCATCACGAACATGGCCATCTGCTGCGAGGCCGGGATGTCGAGCGTGGCGATCTCGCCGCCGACCCGGGCCGCTCCGACGACGCCCATCGGGGAGTCCTGTTCGCGCGGGCCGTCGCCGAAGGCGGCGTCCCACAGGGCGGGCACCTTGGACGGCAGGGCGGCGAGGGAGTCGATCGCGTCGCCGACCCGGTCGGTCATCCAGACCACGGAGTCGCCGAAGTCCTGCTTCACGACGCCGGTGGCCGCGCTGAAGCCGAGGAAGCCCGCCTTGACGTACTCGCCCTCGACATAGAGCCCGTTGGAGTCCTTCTTGGCGACCAGGTTGACGGCGATCTCCGCCTGGAGGGTGACTTCCCGGCCGTCGCGGTCGACGACGATCGGGACGGCTTTGCCGGCGCTGTCGCGGATGAGGTCGGAGAGCGTGCCCCAGTCGTCGGTCCTGACGCCGTTGAACGCGACGATCTCGTCGCCCGCCTTCATGCCGGCCGCCTCGGCCGGAGACCGGGGGTCGGACTGCTTGCACTCGTCGCGGTTCTCGCTCTGCGAGATGACGCAGGGGGAGACCGAGCTGACGGTGGTGGTCTGCTGCTGGATGCCGAAGCCCATCAGCACGGTGAGGAACAGCGCGACCGCGAGGATCAGGTTCATGAACGGGCCCGCGAACATCACGATCACCCGTTTCCAGGGTTTCCGTGTGTAGAACAGGCGCTTCTCGTCGCCGGGCTGCAGTTCCTCGAAGGCGGCGGAGCGGGCGTCCTCGATCATGCCGCGCCACGGTGAGGTGGAGCGGGCCTCGATGCGTCCGTCGGCGCCGGGCGGGAACATGCCGATCATGCGGATGTAGCCGCCGAACGGGATCGCCTTGATGCCGTACTCGGTCTCGCCCTTGTGCCGGGACCAGATGGTCGGGCCGAAGCCGACCATGTACTGGGGCACACGGATGCCGAACATCTTGGCGGTGGAGAGGTGCCCCAGCTCGTGCCAGGCGATCGAGACCAGCAGGCCGATCGCGAAGACGACTATGCCGAGGATGAACATCAGGGTCGTCATGCACGCGCCTCCGCGCTCGCCGTACGGGCTGTCAGTTCCCGGGTCCTCGCTCGCGCCCAGGTCTCCGCTTCGAGGACGTCCGGGACCGTCAAAGAGGTTCCCGGTCGGGGGGTGCCGTGCTCCTCGACCACCCGGATGACCGTATCGATGATCCCGTTGAACGGCAGCGCGCCGGAGCGGAACGCCTCCACGCACTCTTCGTTCGCCGCATTGAACACCGCCGGGGCCGTTCCCGCGAGCCCGCCCACGTGCCGGGCCAGGTTCACCGAGGGGAAGGCCTCGTTGTCGAGGGGGTGGAACTCCCAGGTGGACGCCTTGCTCCAGTCGAAGACCGGGGCGGCGTCGGGGACCCTTTCGGGCCAGCCGAGGCCGATGGCGATGGGCCCGCGCATGTCGGGGGGCGTCGCCTGGGCCAGTGTCGATCCGTCCGTGAACTCAACCATCGAGTGGACATACGACTGCGGGTGCACGACGACCTCAATGCGATCGAAGGGAATGTCGTACAGGAGGTGTGCCTCGATGACTTCGAGGCCCTTGTTGACGAGGGTCGCGGAGTTGATCGTGATCACCGGGCCCATGGCCCAGGTGGGGTGGGCGAGGGCGTCCTCGACGGTGACGTTCGCCAGTTCGTCCCTGGTGCGGCCACGGAAGGGGCCGCCGGACGCGGTGACGACGAGCTTTCGGACATCCGCGCGGGTTCCGGCGGCCAGCGCCTGGAACAGTGCGGCGTGCTCGGAGTCGACGGGGATGATCTGTCCCGGCTTCGCCAGCGCCTTGACCAGTGGGCCGCCGACGATCAGCGACTCCTTGTTGGCGAGCGCGAGGGTGCGGCCCGCCTCCAGGGCGGCGAGGGTCGGGGCCAGTCCGATGGAGCCGGTGATGCCGTTGAGGACGGTGTGGCAGTCGGAGGCGGCGAGCTGCGTGGCCGCGTCCGCTCCGGCCAGTATCTCGGGCAGCGGCTCCCCCGCGCCGTACCGCGCGGCCAGCTCGTCGCGCAGCGCGCCGACGACGTCCTCGCGGGCGACGGCGACCGTGCGCACCCGCAGCCGGTGGGCCTGTTCGGCGAGGAGCGCGACGCGGCCGCCGTTGGCGGACAGGCCGGTGACGCGGAAGCGGTCGGGGTTGCGCAGTACGAGATCGATGGCCTGGGTGCCGATCGACCCGGTGGAGCCGAGGATCACCACGCCCTTGGGGCCGTCCCCCGCCACGGGGTCGTACACCAGATGCGGGTCGGCGAGCGGAGCTGGAGCGTCGGTCATGGACTCCATTGTGTCCGGTCGCGGGCACTGCCGGGGCCCCGCCCCGGCAGCTCGTGCGTCGTGGTCCGCGCCGGGGCTGCGTCACCGGGGCCGCCCGCTCCGGCCCTGTTCCTTCCCTTCCCCTCCCCGCTCCTCCCGGCTCCTCCCGGCTCCCTCCTGTCTCCCTCCTGTCTCCCTCCTGCCTCTCCTGGCACCACCGGCGCCGGTCGGCCGCGGCCACCGGGACCGGCCGGCTCAGCGGATCGGCCGGTGCCGGTTCTTCCGGCTGCTCGGGCCGGGCGCGGCGTCCGCGATCCAGGGGCCGTCGCCCGAGGGATCGACGACACCCTGTTCCAGCCAGGTGTACGTGCCGGAGAGCACACCCTTGACGACCCTGCGGTCGACGTCGTCGGTGTTGGTCCACAGCCGGCCGAAGAGCTCCTCGACGCGGACGCGGGACTGGCGGCAGAAGGCGTCGGCGAGCTGGTAGGCCTCGCGGCCGTTCTCGCCGCGGGTGCGCAGGAGCTCGGCGCGGACGCAGGCGGCGCTCATCGCGAACAGTTCGGCGCCGATGTCGACGATCCGGCCCAGGAAGCCCTGCTTGGTCTCCATCCTCCCCTGCCAGCGGGACATGGCGTAGAAGGTGGATCGGGCGAGCCTGCGGGCCGCGCGCTCGACGTACCGCAGATGCGGCGACAGGTCGATGCCGTGCTTGAACTCACCGTAGGTGCCAGGGAGTTGTCCGGGACCCGCGACGAGCTTGGGCAGCCACTTCGCGTAGAAGAGGCCTGCGTTCGCCCCTGCCCTCGCCTTGTCGCCCAGGGTCTTCTCGGGGTCGATGAGGTCACCGGCGACCGACAGGTGGGCGTCGACGGCCTCCCGCGCGATCAGCAGGTGCATGATCTCGGTGGAGCCCTCGAAGATGCGGTTGATCCGCAGGTCGCGCAGGATCTGCTCGGCGGGGACCGCCCGCTCGCCGCGTTCCCGGAGGGAGTCGGCGGTCTCGAAGCCGCGTCCGCCGCGGATCTGGACCAGTTCGTCGGCCATCAGCCAGGCCATCTCCGAGCCGTACAGCTTGGCTAGCGCGGCCTCGATGCGGATGTCGTTGCGGTTCTCGTCGGCCATCTGCGAGGACAGGTCGAGTACGGCCTCCAGGGCGAAGGTGGTAGCCGCGATGAACGCGATCTTCGAGCCGACCGCTTCGTGCAGCGCCACCGGTTTGCCCCACTGTTCGCGGGCCGCCGACCATTCGCGGGCGATCTTCAGGCACCATTTTCCGGCGCCGACGCACATTGCGGGCAGGGACAGCCGTCCGGTGTTCAGCGTGGTGAGCGCGATCTTCAGGCCCTGCCCCTCCTCGCCGATGCGGTGGGCGGCGGGGACCCGGACGCGGTGGAAGCGGGTGACGCCGTTCTCCAGGCCGCGCAGGCCCATGAAGGCGTTGCGGTTCTCGACGGTGATGCCCTCGGAGTCCGCTTCCACGACGAACGCGGTGATGCCGCCCCGGTGGCCCTCGGACTTCGGCACGCGGGCCATGACGACGAGGAGGTCGGCGACCACGCCGTTGGTCGTCCACAGCTTCACGCCGTCGAGGACGTAGAACCCCCCGCTCTCGGCTCCGCTCGAGCGGGAGGTGCCCCCATCGTCCGGGACGGCGGTGGTGGCGAGCCGGGCCGGGTCGGATCCGACGTCGGGCTCGGTGAGCAGGAAGGCCGAGATGTCGGTGCGGGCGCAGCGCGGCAGGAAGGTGTCCTTCTGCTCCTGGCTGCCGAACATTTTCAGCGGCTGCGGGACGCCGATCGACTGGTGGGCGGAGAGCAGTGCGCCGATCGCGGGGCTGGCGGAGCCGACCAGGGCGAGGGCCTTGTTGTAGTAGACCTGCGTCAGGCCGAGGCCGCCGTACTTGGTGTCGATCTTCATGCCGAAGGCGCCGAGTTCCTTGAGGCCGGTGACCACCTCGTCGGGGATGCGCGCCTCGCGGTCGATCAGGGCTCCGTCGATCCGTGTCTCGCAGAAGTCGCGGAGCTTGGCCAGGAACGCCTCGCCGCGTTCGGCGTCCTCGCCGGCCGGGAGGGGGTGGGGGTGGATGAGGTCGAGCCGGAAGCGGCCGAGGAACAGTTCCTTGGCGAAGCTGGGCTTGCGCCAGTCCTGCTCCCGGGCGGCCTCCGCGACTTGACGGGCTTCACGTTCGGTGACGGTGGGTCGGGACGAAGACTCGGGTGTTGCGGACATGAGGCTCACCTCGCCGCTTATCGGGGGTATGCGGAATGTAAGGGGTTCGACTCGGCACCGGCCCCGAGGATCGTTTCAGGCGATCTTGGGGGTTTACGTTACCGACTGGTGCTACTCGTACGTATGTACCCGATTCGTAGCGACCTCGCCACCCCTCGTGCACCCGTTCGGCCTACCTGCCGCGGTCCCCCGGCCCGGCCGGGCCCCGCGGGAGTGACGGCGGCGCGTTCGTGGCAACCTGGGTGCCACGGGGTCCGGCTCGCACCCCGTCCGCGAAGCGACGGACCCATCGACACCCCCTCCCGTCGAAGCGCTTCGACAGTTGTATGGACACGCACCCATGCTGGTATTAGGGTCGATTCACCGATTGAGCCACCCTCACCCGTCCCATCGTCATGGCGCACTGTCGAAGCGCTTCACAACAATTGGAGAGCTGGATGGTCACCCTCGCCGAGGTCGCCCAGCACGCCGGAGTCTCGGCGAGCACGGTGAGTTATGTCCTCAGCGGCAAGAGGTCCATCTCCGCGAACACCCGGCAGCGGGTCGAGGAGAGCATCCGCAGGCTCGGGTACCACCCGAACGCCGGGGCCCGCGCCCTGGCCAGCAGCAGGTCGAACATCATCGCTCTGATGGTTCCGCTGCGGACGGACATGTATGTGCCCGTGATGATGGAGATCGCCATTGCCGTGGCCACCACCGCCCGCGCCCACGGGTACGACGTCCTGCTGCTCACCGGCGAGGAGGGCCCGGACGCGGTGCGCCGCGTCGCGGGCAGCGGACTCGCCGACGGGATGATCCTGATGGACGTCGAACTCGAGGACGAGCGGCTGCCGTTGCTGCGCGGCGGGGATGCCCCCGGTGGAGCGCGGCCGGGCGTACGGGCCGACCAGCCGGCGGTGCTGATCGGACTGCCCGCCGACGCCTCTGGCCTGACCTGCGTCGACCTCGACTTCCGGGCCACCGGTGCGCTCTGCGTGGAGCATCTGGCGAAGCTGGGGCACCGCGACATCGCCGTCATCGGCGAGGCCCCCGCGGTGTACGAACGGCACACCGGCTTCGCCGAGCGCACTCTGGACGGGCTGCGCTCCGGGGCACGGGAGTCGGGGGTGCGGCTGCTGCACCGGCCGTGCGAGGGCGGGTACGACGCGATGGCCCTGACGCTCGCCCGGATCCTCGACGAGCGCCCGGGCACCACCGGGTTCGTCGTACAGAACGAGTCGGCGGTCGAGCCGCTGCTGGCCCTGTTGCGGCAGCAGGGGCGGGCCGTGCCGGAGGACGTCTCGGTGGTCGCCGTCTGCCCCGAACAGGTCGCCGTCCAGGCCTCGGTGCGGCTGACGTCGGTCGCCATTCCCGCACAGGAGATGGGCCGGTACGCCGTGGAGCACCTGGTCGCCAAGCTCGACGGGCGGGACGGGGACGAGGTCGTACTGATCGCGCCCGAGCTGACGGTCCGGGCCAGTTCGGGCCCGGCCCCCGCCCGCGCGTGACCCGCCCCGGTCCCGCCCTGCCTCGCCCCCGCTCCTCGGCACGGTGGGCGACCGGTCGCCCACCGTGCCGAGGCCGTGGTCAGCTGCTGCTGACGGTCAGGTTCTCGGTCCGGAAGTCCAGGCCGCCGGACGACGAGGTGATCTCGTAGCCGAACTGCACGTCGCCGATGGTCTCGTTGCCCATCCAGCCCTTGGTGTCCTTGATCCAGTCGAGGATCGGCAGGATGTTGACAGTTCCGGACGTGGAGTTGGACGTACGCAGGAACGAGAAGACCTCGTTGGCGCCGTTGTCGCCCTTGTGGACGTTCCAGGTGTGGCCGCCGAGGGCGACCGTGCCCTGCGGGCTGCCGAGCGGGCCGACGGGGCCGTACCGGTTGACCCAGAGCATGATCTCGTAGTCGTAGTCCGTGTCCCAGATGTCGTACGACGTGTTGTACGCGCCCGCGGACGGGACGGCGACGTTGTAGCTGCTGGTCAGCGAACGGAGCGAGTCGATGGGCTTGTTGACCACCTTCTTGGCGTTCGGATACGACTTGATGCCCCCGGTGTCGGGGTGGTTGGCCCAGGCGCCCCAGTTGGTGCCGGAGTTGGCCCAGACGCACTGGCTGCCGGCGCCGGAGCCCCAGATGTTGTTGTAGAGGATGTAGCCGTTCAGCGTGGTGTTGCCCCACTGGTCGCAGGAGCTCCAGACCGCGGCCTGGGCGGGGGCGGAGGCCACGCCGACGGTGAGGCCGAGGGCGACGGCGGGCACGGCCAGGACCTTGCCGATCCTGCTCGTGATGCTTGGTGCCATGGGGTTCCTTCCATGGGTGGGGGGAGAGCGCCGATGTCACCGCGCCTTCAGGGTGAGGACGCGGTCTTCGTGGGCGACGAGGTCGAGCGGCTCGACGCCGTCGGAAGTCCTCAGTTCGATGCGGACGGTGCGGGTGGGGCGCAGGACGGCGGTGACGTCGTCCTCGGTCCAGGTGAGGTCGAGGGCGGCGCCGAAGCGGGTCCGTACACCGTGCAGCGCCCCGCGCGGGTACTCCGCGGGCGGGGCGGGCAGCAGGACCAGCCGGTCCGGGGTGGACTGCACGAGCGCCTCGATCAGCACGGCCGGGAGGGTGTGGGCGGCGTCGGCGTTGTAGACGTCGCGGTGGGGGTAGTGCGCGCTCATCAGGGAGGCGTGGAAGAAGTCGCCGTCGAGGACCCTGCCGAGGGCGCTCGCGACCCGTTCGGCATCGCGGAGACGGGCGGCGATCAGGGCGTGGTGCAGGTGGCCGTGCGCGGAGTCGTTCTCGGGGCCGCGCAGTTCGAGGGCGCGGTGGGCGGCGGCGGCCAGGTCCGGGGTGTCGTAGGGAGTGATCTCGTGCAGCGGCCAGACGGCGTAGAGGTGGCTGAGGTGGCGGTGGTCGTAGGTGTCGGTGAGGTCCGGCCGGGCCCATTCGGCCAGTGCCCCGTCCGCGTTGATCCGGTGCGACGGGAGCCGGTCGGCGAGGGTCCGCCAGCGGCCGGCGTGCTCGGGGTGGCGGTCGGCGGCGGTACGCAGCGCGTGCCGGGCGGCGGAGAGGTCCATGGCCGCGTTGACCGTGCCCCAGCCGGCGTTCGCGGGACGGTTCTCGGGCGAGTAGGAGGGGACGACGACCAGCCGGCCCTCGTCGTCGGTGCGGGTGAGGAAGTCCTCGTAGAACAGGGCGACTTCGGCGAGGACGGCGGTGGTGCGGGGATCGTGCTCGCCGCGGGTGTCGTCGTGGTCGACGAGCGGCCCGAGGAGCCAGTCGGCGCCCGCTGTCCACAGGTGCAGCGGGTACTCGCGGTTGAAATGGTAGGAGTGTCCGGACTCGCCGTCGGAGTGCGCGGGCGCGACCACGCCCCGGGCACCGAAGACCTCACGGGCGTTGTCCCGCCAGTCGGGCAGCTGGCGTTGGACGAGTGACGCCAGTGCCTCGGTGACCTCCGGGAGGGCCGCCGCGGCGGCGCAGGCGGTCTGGAGGTTGAGGTTGGCGTCGTTGGTGAAGGCGCCGGACCAGGCGGTGTCCCAGTCGCCGGTCCACAGGCCGGTGAGACGGGGCGGGAACAGGCCGCCGGAGGACAGCAGGTGGTAGCGGCCGGCCGCGAAGAGGCGTTCGAGCAGGGCGGCGCTGCGCGGCCGGGCCAGCAACTCCGATCCCGGCCGGGCGCGTTCGGCCGGATCGCCGGCCAGGTCGAGGGTGACGCGCTCGTAGGCGGTGCGGTGGAGGGACAGGTGGCGGGTGAGGAGGGCGTCGTACGCCTCGGCGGAGGACCCGGGCGCCGCCGGCCCCTCTTCGGTCGTGCGATCGTCTTCGTCTTCGGTGAGCAGGTCCCGCAGGGCGCGTCCCTCGGCGACCACGTCCGTCTCCCCGGTGTGCCGGCGTACCCGGGTGAGCAGGAGTACGGAGCTCGCGCCCTCGACCCGCACGCCCGGCGGGGCGAGCGTCGTCGTGCCGCCGGTGACGGCGACCAGGGTGACGCCGGTGTACGCGAGGTCGCTGTCCGGGTAACGGGCGCGCAGGCTCAGCAGGGCGCCCTCGGCGGTGAGGACGGCGCCGTGTCCGATGCCGAGCGTGCCGGGGGCGCCGGCGAGGCGGGGGTCCAGGCGGATGTCGAGGGTGAGGTCCGGCCCGGTGACGTACTGGACGATCACGTCGTCGGCGCGGGAGACGAAGACGCGGCCGGTCCGGCCGGCGCGGGTGGCCTCCGCCACGCCGGTGCGGAAGTCGACGGTGCGGCGGTGGAACGGCGGGGCCCCGGTGCCGTCCTGGGCGCCGTCGGGCCGGCGCAGGTGTACCTGGAAGGCCGGGTGGAAGGGCCGTACCCACTGGAGCGGGCGGCCGTCGGTGAAGGTCTCGGCGGCGCTCGTGTCCCCGGCGAGCAACCGGTCCTGCAGGGAGGTGAGTTCGTCGGCCAGCCGGGGCGGCAGCCGGTCCTCGTCGGCGCCGACCGGACGGACCAGGGTGTGGTGGGTGACGACGACCCGTTCGTCGTCCGGATCACCGAACACAAGGGCGCCGTGGTGGCCGTTCCCGCTCAGGAAGGCGTCCTCCCAGCGGGCGGCGGGCCGCGGTTCCCAGGTCCCGTGGACGGGTGCGGTGGCGTTCATGGGCGCGTTCATGGGCGCGTTCATGGACATGTTCGGGGATGCGTTCGTAGGCGTGTTCAGGGATGCGTTCATGGGCGCAGCACCGCCGCGCCGTGGCGGCCGAGGGTGACCCGGTCGGTGACGTCGGTGCCGGTGAGCAGGTCGTGGTGGGTGCCGGGCAGGTCGACGGCGACCGGTTCGCGGCCGTGGTTGAGCAGGAACAGCAGGTCGCCCCGGCGTACCGCCTCGACCTGGTCGGGGAGCCCGTCGAGCACCGGCCGCACGCCCGCGCCGGCGGCGATCCGGGTGAGCAGGTCGCGCAGCGCCTCGGGCTCCGGGAGCGTCGAGACGTACCAGGCGCGGCCCTTGCGCAGGACGGCGGGCAGTCCGTCGAGTTCGCCGCCCTTGTAGGGCGTCGTGGCGTCCGCGGTGCCGTCGGCCTCCAGTTCCTCGGACCACAGGGTGCCGCGGAAGCCCTCGCAGGCGACGGTCTCCCCCGCGTCCAGCGGCCACCACTCGTGCAGGGTGCGGATGCCGAAGAGGTCCCGCAGCCGGGCGTCCATGCCGCCGGGCCGTACCCGGTCGTCCTCGTCGGCGATGCCGGTCAGGAACCCGCAGACGAGGGTGCCGCCGCCGTGCGCGTAGGCGAGGAGGTTGTCGACGGCGGTGTCCGTGAGCAGGTAGAGCTGGGGGACGACGACCAGCGGGTAGGCGGACAGGTCGTGTTCGGGGTGGGCGAAGTCGGTGGTGAGGTGGGCCTGCCACAGGGCTCGGTGCCAGGCGCGCAGCATGCCGGGGTGGTCGACCTCGTGGGACGGCCGGGCCTCCTGGTCGCCGGCCCACCAGGAGTGCCAGTCGTGCAGTACGGCGATGCGGGCGGTGCTGTGCGTGCCGGTGACGTGCGGGGCGATCCGTGCCAGGTCGGCGCCGAGCCGCGTGACCTCCTGGTACGTACGGCCCTGCTCGCCCGCGTGGCTCACCATCCCGGAGTGGAACTTCTCCGCGCCCTGCCGGGACTGGCGCCACTGGAAGCAGCAGACGGCGTCCGCGCCGCGTGCCACGGCCTGCAGGGACCACAGGCGGTTGAGGCCGTGGGGCTTGGGGTGGTTCACCCCGCGCCAGTTGACCGCTCCGGCCGCCTGTTCCATGAGCATCCAGGGGCCCCGGGCTTGGGAGCGCGTCATGTCCTGGACCAGGGCGCCCTCCTGGGCGCCGAAGGGGTCGCGCGGGTCGGGGTAGAGGTCGACGGAGACGACGTCCTCCTCCTCGGCCCAGCGCCAGGCGTCCTGCCCCGCCCACAGCGGCATGAAGTTGGTGGTGACCGGGAGGTGCGGGCTGTGCCGGCGCACGATGTCGCGTTCGGCGGCGTAACACTCCAGGAGCATGTCGGACGTGAACCGTTTGAAGTCCAGCACCTGGGTGGGGTTCTTCAGGTAGTGCGGGTGGCGGGGCGGCATGACCTCGGCCCAGTCGCCGTAGCCCTGACTCCAGAAGGCGGTGCCCCAGGCGGTGTTGAGTGCGTCGAGGGTGCCGTGGCGGTCGCGGAGCCAGTCGCGGAAGCGGGCGGCGGCCTCGTCGCCCCAGTCGTAGGTGCAGTACTCGTTGTTGATGTGCCACATGGTGAGGGCCGGGTGGCCGGCGTAGCGGGCGGCCAGGTCCTCGGTGATGGCGGCGGCGTAGCGGCGGTAGGTGGCGCTGGAGTGCGAGAAGTGCTGCCTGCCGCCCCACCATTCGGTACGGCCTTCCTCGTCACGGGGCAAGGTGTCCGGGTGGAGGTGCCCCATCCAGGGCGGTGGCGAGGCCGTCGGGGTGGCGAGGACGACGCCGATACCGGCCTCGCCCATCAGGTCCATGATCCGGTCCAGCCAGCCGAAGTCCCTTTCTTCCGGCCGGGGTTCGAGCTTCGACCATGAGAAAACGCCCAGCGTCACGGTGTTGACGCCGGCCTGCCGCATCAGACGGACGTCCTCGTGCCAGGTCTCCTCGGGCCACTGCTCGGGGTTGTGGTCGCCGCCGTAGAGGATGCGCCCGCGGGTGGCGTCGCTCAGTCCGGGCATCAGACACGCTCCCGGCGGGTGGGGAACGTACGGGATGTGCGGGATGTGCGGGACGCGTGCATGACCTACCTCGTTCTGCGGGTGTCGGGGGGCGGGCCACCGGAGGGGAGCCGCGGCGGTGTGCCGTGATCCCCCTCCGTCAGCCCTTCACGGCGCCGGTGAGCATGCCCTTCTTGAAGTGCTTCTGGACGAAGGGGGACAGCACGGCGACCGGGAGCAGAGCCATGACCATGACGGCCATCTGGACGGCCAGTCCCGACAGCTGCCCGGTCCTGATGGCCTGGCCGAGGCCGACGGGGGCCTCCTGTTTCTGGACGAGCTGGATCATGACGTTCTGCAGGGGCAGCATGTTCTGGTCGTTGAGGTACAGGGAGGCGTTGAACCAGGCGCTCCAGTAGCCGACGGCGTAGAAGAGCGTGATGACGGCGATCACCGCGCGGGACAGCGGCATGACGATCTGCCACAGGATGCGGAAGTCGCCTGCGCCGTCGATGCGGGCGCTGTCGACGAGTTCCTGCGAGATGTTCATGAAGAAGCCGCGCAGGACCAGGATGTTGAAGACGCTGATGGCACTGGGCAGGATCAGCGCCAGGTAGCTGTCGGTCAGGCCGAGGGTCTGCACCAGCAGGTACGTCGGGATGAGGCCGGCGCTGAAGAACATGGTCGCCAGCAGCGTCATCAGGATCCAGCGGTGCCCGAGCGAGTCGGTGCGCGTCAGGCCGTAGGCGCAGAGCACGGACACGGTCATCGAGAACAGGGTGCCGACCAGGGTGACGCCGATACTGACCAGCGCGGCCCGGGTGACCTGGCCGCCGCTGAGCAGTTCCTGGTAGGCGATGAAAGTGATGTCCTTGGGCACCATCACCAGGCCGCCGGCCTCGTCGATGGTCCTGCGCGTGGACAGGCTGGTGACGATCACGATCCACAGCGGGAAGACGACCGCCAGGCAGGCGAGGACCAGGATGATGCCCTTGCCCGCGAGCCCGGCCTTGGTGGGCGCTTCCTCCCACACCGGGCGGGGCGGGGCGGCCCAGCCCCGGGCCTTGTGCGTCGTGGGTTCGTCGATCACGGCGGTCACTTCTTGTACACCCCCTGCTCGCCCATGAGGTGGGCCACCTTGTTCGCGGCGAGGACCAGACCGAGGCTGACCACGCCCTTGATGAGGCCTGCGGCGGCCGCATAGCCGAAGTCCTGGTTGCGCACGCCGTTCCACCAGACGAAGGTGTCGAGGACCTCCGAGGCCCCTGGCCCGACGGCGTCGCGTTGCAGCAGGATCTGTTCGAAGCCGACGGTGAGCGCGTCACCCACCCGCAGGACGAGCAGCAGCGCGATCACGGGCCGCAGCGCGGGCAGGGTGACGTGCCAGATCCGGCGCCATCGTCCGGCGCCGTCCATGGCGGCGGCCTCGTACAGGTCGGGGCTGACGGAGGCCAGCGCGGCGAGGAAGACGATGATCCCCCACCCGGCGTCCTTCCACACGCTCTGCGCGGTGAGCAGGAACATGAAGGTGTCGGGGTTGGTCATGACCTCCAGGCCGTCGTGGCCGTTCTGGCGCAGGAGCTGCGAGAAGATCCCCGCGCCGCCGAACAGCTGCTGGAAGACGGCGATGACCAGGACCCAGGAGAAGAAGTGCGGCAGGTACAGGATGGCCTGCGCGACCGCCCGCACCCGGGGCCTGATCACGCTGTTGATGAGCAGCGCGAGCAGGATCGGGATCGGGAAGAACAGCACGAGCTGGAGGAAGAAGAGCACCAGGGTGTTCTTCAGGGCGTTCCAGAACGCCGAGTCCTCCATGATTCGCTGGAAGTTCTCCAGTCCCACCATGGGACTGTTCAGTATCGAGACGACGCCGTTGTCGCTGATGTAGGGGTCGTAGTCCTGGAAGGCGACGACGTTGCCGAGGATCGGCAGGTAGTTGAAGACCAGGACCAGTGCCACGGCGGGCAGGGTCATCAGCAGCAGGACGCGGTCGCGCCGGTATCGGAGCCGCAGGCTCAGCTTGCTCCGCTTTCCCTGCTTGCTCCGCTTTCCCTGCTTGCTCCGGGGTGGTGCGTCCGGCGGGCCGGCGGCGTCACCGGACGCCGCCGGCTCCTCGACCGGCTTCGTGGCCTCGGCCTTGCTCCGAGGCACCGTGCTGTGCGACACGGCGGTTCTCCTTGCCTCGGTCCCGGGTCAGCCGGCCGCCGGGCCGTTCTCGTCGAGGATCTTCCGATACCAGTCGCGCAGCTTGTCCCCGCCCTTGCTCTTCCAGTCGGACACGGCCTGCTGCATGTCGCCGATCTTCTTGTGGCCGCGGACGATGTCGTCCTCGAGCTGCTCGAAGTCGTTGGAGAGGCTGGTCAGGCGGGAGGGCTCGGTGATCTGCATCCCGTAGAAAGAGCTCTTCCTGGTGAAGGCGCCCATCCGCTGCTGCCACTCGACCTGCCCCTTGGCGACGTTCGCGAAGTCGGGGTGGGCGATGGTCGGGGCGGGGCTCGCCACCATCACGTAGGCGTTGACGACGTGGTTGTTGCCGGTGTCGTTCTTGACCGGGACGCCGTCCTCGACGCCGTAGTGGGTGCCCTCGACGCCGTAGTTGGTCAGCATGAACTCCTTGGTGCCGTACGGGGCCGCGGTGACGTTGGCGACCGCCAGGGTGTCGCGGATGACGGCCTCGGAGGCCTTCTTGCTGACGAAGGCGAAGATGTTGGCCGGCTGCGTCGCGTACAGCGTGGGGTCGCCGCCGTCGTGGCCGAAGATGTCCATGCCCCAGATCTCGAAGTCCGGGTTCTGTGTGGCCTGTGCCGCGGTGAGGCCGTACCAGCTGGAGATGTCGTTGTTGTAGATCAGGAACTCGCCGGCGGCGAACTTGGTACTGGGGTCGGTGGCCTGGCTCTTGCCGAGCTTGAAGTCGGGGTGCACGACACCGGCGGCGAACAGTTTGCGGGTCCATTCCAGGGCCTCGAGGTACTGCTCCAGCTCGGCCCGGTAGACCAGCTTGCCGCCCTCCTCGATCCAGCCGAGCGGCTTCTCCTGACCGGAGGGCACGCCGAACGCGTTGAACGCGGTCCACTTCATGTCGCCGCAGGCCCACCGCTTCGCCTTCGCGTTGGTGGCGTCCTTGGCCAGGGCCATGAACTCGTCGGCGGAGGTGGGGATGTCGTAACCCTCCTCGTCGAAGATGTCCTTGCGGTAGTACGGCACGATGTTGGTGACGTAGGAGGAGGGCATCGGCAGGCCCCGCAGCTTGCCGCCGAAGATGGAGCGCTGCCAGGCGTCCGTCGGGATCGCCGCGAGGTTCGGGTACTCCTTGACCTTGTCCCCGGACAGGTAGGGGCCGAGGTCGGCGAACTTGCTCGTGATGGCGCTCGGTATCTTGCCGCCCATGTTCCAGCCGGGGATCACCACGACGTCCGGGAGGTCGCTGGAGGCGAGGACCGCGCCGAGCTTCTGGTCGTAGGTGTTGCCGTCCTGGTTCTGCCAGGCGACGTCGACGCCGATCAGGTCGTTCATGGCCGTGTAGTAGGCGTTGTCGCCCTTGGGCGGCGAACCCCAGAACGGCGCCATGACGGTGACCTTGCCGCCCTTGCCGAGCTTCTTCGGCACCGAGGTCTTCAGGCCGGCGAGGTCGAGCTTGCCGGTGAAGCCGACCGCGGAGCCGTTCTTCGACGCGATGTCCGGGGTCACCACGCTGCCGGCCACGAAGGCCGGGAGGATGTCCTTCGCGTCCTTGCCCGAGGTGGTGCCCTCACGCGAGCCGCTCTCCGCACCCCCGCACGCGGCGAGCAACGGCACTCCCCCCGCCACCGCTGCGGTGGCGACCGCCGTGGAGGCGAGGAAGCTTCTCCGGCTGGGCCCGGAGGAGGTGGAGGCATTCGGCGTCATTGCGTCAACCCTTCATGGCACACCAGGACACCCGGCGGCGGCCGTCGGCTGCGGTGTCTTCACTGGAACTGGCTGAGCCGAAGCGGTCGTTCGGAGGGAACGTGCCAGGGAGGCGGCCTCACAGTCGAAGCGCTTCGATGTTGCTGCGAGGTTAAGTGAACACCTAGGGCCGCACAAGAGTTGCTCACAAGATTCCTCGGAGGTGCGCCGAGGAACTGCACGACCACCACACACGCGCAATGCGCGCGCTCCCTTCAAGGAAATGCCCGCGAGATCCCGCCGGTCGTCCGATCGCTCCCACCCCTGTCCTTGACACCCACCCCTTCTCGGAATCAGCATCGAAGCGCTTCGAAAGCGCCTCGTCGTTCCACCGCAAGGGGATGTCCACGTGACCGCACCAACGCCGACCACGCCGCCTTTCCGCGATCCGCGCCTGCCGTTCGCGAAGCGCATCGACGACCTTCTGTCGCGGCTGAGCCTCAAGGAGAGGATCGGAGCCCTGCACCAGTTCACGCCCGCCGTCGAGCGGCTGGGCATCGCCGCCTTCCGCACCGGTCAGGAGGCACTGCACGGCGTGGCCTGGATGGGGCCGGCGACGGTGTTCCCGCAGGCCGTCGGGCTGGGGGCGACCTGGAACCCGGAGCTGGTGCGCCGGGTCGGCGAGGCGGTGTCCAGGGAGGCCCGCGCGATGCGTGCCCGGGACGAGCGGGTCGGCCTCAACGTCTGGGCGCCGACCGTCAATCTGCTGCGCCACCCCCTTTGGGGCCGCAACGAGGAGGGCTACTCGGAGGACCCCCGGCTCACCTCGGCGATCGCCACCGCCTACACCCGCGGCCTGCGCGGTGATCACCCGGTGTACTGGCGGACGGCGCCGGTGCTCAAGCACTGGCTCGCACACAACAACGAGACGGCCCGGGACACCGCTTCCAGCTCGGTCCGCCCGCGGGTGCTGCACGAGTACGATCTGCGCGCCTTCCGGGACACCGTCGAGGCGGGTGCGGTGGCCGGCGTGATGCCCGCGTACAACCTGGTCAACGGCCGCCCGAACCATGTCTCGCCGTATCTGCGCGAGCACTTGCGCACCTGGACCGAGGAGGAGCTGCTGGTCTGCTCGGACGCCGGCGCGCCGTCCAACCTGGTCGATTCCGAGCACTACTTCGACACCCACGAGGAGGCCGTCGCGGCCTCGCTGCGGGCCGGGGTCGACAGTTTCACGGACCACGGCACGGACAGCTCGGTCATCGTGGGGCGCCTCGAAGAGGCGCTGCGGCAGGGGCTGTTGACGGAGGCCGAGATCGACGACGCGGTCCGCCGGCAGCTCTCGGTGCGCTTCAGGCTCGGCGAGTTCGACCCGGGCGCGGACCCGTACGGGGGCGGCGGGAACGGCGGGGGTTCCGGTGCCCCGCAGGCGGAGGGGGGCGCCGACGAGCACGCCTTCGACACCCCGGAGCACCGGGCTCTGGCGCAGGAGGCCGCCGAGCAGGCCGTCGTCCTGCTGAAGAACGACGGCCTGCTGCCCCTGGCCCCGGCACACACCCGTGTCGCCGTGGTCGGCCTGCTGGCCGACGAATGCAAGCTCGACTGGTACAGCGGCACCCTGATCCACCGCTCCACTCCCCTGGAAGGGCTCTACGAGCGGTTCGGCGCCGAGCGGGTGGAGTTCGCGGAGGGCGTGGACCGCGTCCTGCTGAAGACCTCCGCCGGCGCCTTCCTGCACGTCCCGCCGGCGCCCGACACCCCTGAGGCGGCGCGCGGCGCCGAGGGCGCGCTGGATCCGGCGCTGCTCGCGGGCCGCACCGACCTGGCCCCGCTCACCGCCGGACCGGAAGGCACCGAACTCGCCCTGGTCGACTGGGGCGAGGGTGTGCTGACCCTGCGTGCCCCGGACGGCCGGTATCTGTCGGTCGCCGAGGACGGCTACCTCCGCGCCTCCGCCGACCAGCCGGGCGGCTGGGTCGTGCAGGAGACGTTCCGGCTGGAACCGCACGGCGGCGGTCACCTCCTCAGGCACGTGGGAACAGGACTCCCCGTGCAGGTCGCCGCCGACGGCGTGAAGGTTGCCCCGGAGAACCCCCCTGCCGGGGAGAGCGCGGCCGCCGGGGCGGACGCAGCCGCCGGGGCGGCCCCCGAGGTGTTCGAGCTGATCGTCACCGAGCACGGTGAGGAGGCGGTGGCGCGGGCCGCGGCACGGGCCGACGTGGTCGTGGTGGTCGCCGGCAACGATCCGCACATCAACGGCCGGGAGACCGAGGACCGGACGACGCTCCGGCTGCCCGCCCAGCAGGAGCTGCTGCTGGGCGCGGCCCGCGCCGCCAACCCCAGCACCGTGCTGGTTCTGGTCTCCGCCTACCCGTACGCGGTCGATCCGACGGACCTGCCGGCGATGCTCTGGACCGCGCACGGCGGACAGGCCGCGGGCACCGCGCTGGCCCGGGTGCTCGCCGGTGACGTCTCCCCCGCCGGCCGGCTTCCGCAGACCTGGTACGCCGACGACACCGATCTGCCCGGCCTGCTCGACTACGACGTGATCGGCTCCCGCCAGACCTACCTGTACTTCGGGGGCACCCCGCTGTTCCCCTTCGGCCACGGCCTGTCGTACGCGGCCTTCGCCTACGGTGAGTCGACGGCGCGGGCCGAGGAGCAGGGGGTGCGCGTCTCGTTCACGGTCACCAACACCGGTGCCGTCACGGCCGACGAGGTCGTCCAGCTCTACACTCGGGCCGTGGACCCGTCGGTGCCGCGTCCGCTGCGCGAGCTGGTGGCCCACCGGCGGCTGACCCTCGCGCCCGGCGAGACGGCCGCGGTCGCCTTCGAACTCCCCCTCTCCGCCTTCGCTTTCCGGGACGTGGCGGCGGGCCGGTGGCGGGTGGAGCCGGGCCGGTACGAGCTGCTGGCCGGCGCGTCCAGCGCGGACATCCGGCAGTGGACCACCGTCACGCTCGACGGCGAACCCACCGCCCCTCGCGCGGTCCTCGAACACGGCTTGGACGCCGCGGACTTCGACGAACAGAGCGGCACCGAGATCGTCGACCGGACCAAGGAGTCGGGCGACGCGGTGACGCCGATGGCCGGGCAGGAAGGCGAACTGGTCTTCCGGCACTGCGACTTCGGGAACGGGGCGAGGGAGGTGACCGTCGAGGTCTCCGGCGAGGGCACCGTCGAACTCTCCCTCGACGACGGCCCGGTGCTCGCCAAACTGTCCCCGTCGGCCCCGACGTCGGGCCCGTACGACTACGTCACGCTCGGCGTGCCCCTCGCTTCCACCGGGGCCTCGGTGGCCACCGCCGGGGTGCACGAGGTGCGCCTGCGGCTGCGCGGCGTGCTGCGGCTCGCGCGGGTCGGCTTCTCCGGCTGAGAACACGAAGAAGCGCGAAGAGGTACGCACAGGTGCGGAAACCGAAGGAGCCCGGCACCGGAAGGCTTCGGTGCCGGGCCTCTCACGGGCGACGCTCCCGCGTCACCTGCCAGGTCACCCCGGAACGGTTCCCGAGAACCGGGAGCCGGCCGCCTGCTTCAGAGGACGAGGCCGGTCAGGACCATCACCCGCTCATAGGTGTAGTCGTCCATCGCGAACTTCACGCCCTCGCGGCCCACACCGGACTGCTTGGCACCGCCGTACGGCATCTGGTCGGCGCGGTAGGAAGGCACGTCACCGATGACGACGCCGCCGACCTCCAGAGCGCGGTGGGCCCGGAAGGCTGCCTGCAGGTCGTGGGTGAACACTCCTGCCTGGAGGCCGTACTTGGAGTCGTTGACGGCGGCGAAGGCGGCTGCCTCGCCATCCGCCTTCGTCACCGTCAGGACAGGGCCGAAGACCTCCTCGCGGGCGATCGTCACCCCGGCCGGTACGTCGGCGAGCACGGTCGGCGCGTAGGAGGCGCCGTCGCGCTTGCCGCCGGTGAGGACGGTGGCACCGGCCTCGACGGCCTCCTGCACCCATGCCTCGACGCGTTCGGCGGCCTCCTGGCTGACCAGCGGGCCGACGTCGGTCGCGTCATCGGCCGGGTCGCCGGTGACCTGGGCCTCCACGGCGGCGACGATGCGCGGCAGCAGCCTGTCGTACACAGAGGTGTCGGCGATGACCCGCTGCACGGAGATGCAGGACTGGCCGCCCTGGTAGTTGGAGAAGGCGGCGATGCGCTGCGCGGCCCGGTCCAGGTCCTCGTCGCTCGCCCAGTCGGCGAGGACGACGGCCGCGCCGTTGCCGCCGAGCTCCAGGGTGCAGTGCTTGCGCGGCACCGAGTCCATGATCGCGTAGCCGACCTTCTCGGAACCGGTGAAGGAGATCACCGGCAGCCGCTCGTCCTGCACCAGGGCGGGCATCCGGTCGTTGGGGACCGGGAGGATGCTCCAGGAGCCGGCCGGCAGCTCGGTCCCGGCGAGCAGCTCACCGATGAGCAGCCCGGACAGCGGGGTCGCCGGGGCGGGCTTGAGGACGATGGGGACACCGGCGGCGATGGCCGGGGCGATCTTGTGGGCGCACAGGTTCAGCGGGAAGTTGAACGGCGCGATGCCCAGGACGACGCCCTTGGGGAACCGCCGGGTGAGGGCGAGCCGCCCCTGGCCGCCGGCGTCGGTGTCGAGCCGCTGGCTCTCTCCGCCGTTGAACCGGCGGGCCTCCTCGGCTGCGAACCGGAACACGGACACGGCCCGGCCGACCTCGCCGCGCGCCCACTTGATCGGCTTGCCGTTCTCGGCGGAGATCAGCCGGGCGATGTCCTCGGTGCGCTCGACGAGCCGCCGGCCGACGTGGTCGAGAGCGGCGGCACGGACATGGGCGGGGGTGGCCGCGAACTCGTCCCGTACTGCGTACGCGGCGGCCACGGCCTCTTCGACCTGGGCGTCGGTGGGCACGCTCACCGTGCCGACGACCCGGCCGTCCCACGGGGAGGTGACGTCGAAGGAGGCCTCGCCGGTGGCCTGGCGGCCGGCGAGCCAGAAGGCGTGGGTGGCCGCCGTATCTTTCTGGGGCATGGGGAATCCCGGCCCTTCCGCGTTGGGGTGGGTGCTTGGCCTGTCGCCTCCACCGTAGGGGCGCGCCGACGACGGGGCGTTTGTCCGAGCCGTAGCAGTCGGTTCCCCGAGCGCGCCGCTTTGGCGGATCGCGGCCCTCAGTCGGACGACGTCGCCTTCAGCGCCAGCCACAGCTCCATGCGGACGTCCGGGTCGTCCAGGGAGCGGCCGAGTATTTCCTCGACCCGGCGCATGCGGTAGCGCAGGGTGTGGCGGTGCACACCGAGGTCGGCCGCCGCGGCGTCCCACTGCCCGTGCCGGGAGAGCCACGCGCGCAGCGAGGCGACGAGGTCGCCGCGCCCGGTCGCGTCGTGTTCGTTCAACGGCCGCAGCAGTCCGTCGGCGAAGGCGCGGACGGCGTCGTCCGCGAGCAGCGGCACCACGGAGCCGGCGGCCATCTGCTCGTGCTCCACCAGCACCCGCCCCCGTCTCCTGGCCACCGACAGCGCCTGTCCGGCCTGCTTGTAGGCGGCGGAGGCGGCTATGGGACCGACCGGTGCGGAGAGTCCCACGACCAGTTCGTCCTCGTCGGCGCCCATGAGGGGTTCGTGGGCTCCCCCGGCGCCTCCGGCGCCCCGCACGGCCTCCAGGGCGGCCGCGTGGTCGCGGCACGCGGCCACGGCCGCGCCGCCGTCGGCGGCCAGCACCACCAGCCGCTCGCCGTCCGGCACCACCAGGACCGCCTCACCGGAACGGGCGGCGGCGGACTCCACGGCCTCCTCGAGGGCGCCGAGGGCGTCGCCGTTCGGTTCGCCCTGGGCGCGGGCGGCGGGTGCCGTGCCCGTCTCGGCCACGACGATCCGGAAGGGCGCGTCCAGGAGACCGCCGTACAGATGTCCGGCCACCGCGCGGGCGTGGTCCGGCTCACCGGCGAGCAGCATGCGCAGGACGGCGGCCCCGATCCGCTGTTCTGCGGCGTGCAGAGAACGGGAGCGTTCCGTGGTCAGGGTGAGCAGCGCGACGGCGGAGTGGACGGCGTACCGCGCGGCGGTGCCGAGCGCCGCGGCGGTGCCGACGGCGAGCGCGGCCCGGGGGCGCCGGCCGGTGCCGAGGGAGTGCAGTTCGACCCGGTCGTCGTCCTGTGGCCCGGCGACGACCGACGAGGCGGGCGCGGCCCGCTCCCGCAGCCGCCGCACGTCGGCCGTGAGCCGTGCGGCGCGCCGGCCGGCCCACTCCGGTGCCGTGGCGACCACGGCGCCCGAGGCGTCGTACAGCGCGGCCCATCCGTCGACCTGGGCGGCGAGCGCGGCCAGCAGACCCTCGGGCCCGCCGGCCAGCGCCTGCCGGGTCAGCTCCCGCTGGGCCGCGAAGCCCGCGGTCACCGCGCGGTACTGGTCGGCTGCGACGGCTGCGGAGACGGCCTTGCTGATCGCCAGGAAGGGCGTACGGCGCGGCACCTCCAGGAGCGGCAGCCCCTCCTCGCGCGCAGCCTCGACCAGTGCCTCGGGGATGTCCTCGTAGTGGACACCGACGGCGAAGCCGAGGCCGACCACCCCCGCCTCCACCAGCCGCCTCACATAGCGGCGCATCGCCGCCGCGTCCTCCGCGTCCAGCTTGAGCGCGGTGATGAGCAGCAGCTCGCCGCCCTCCATGTACGGCACCGGGTCGGCCAGCTCGCTGGCATGCGCCCAGCGGACCGGCACGTCGAGGCCGTCCTCACCCGCGCGCACGGTCAGCTTGAGCGCGGAGTGGTGTGCGAGCGAAGCGAGCGTCAGGGGCATGGCGCCTTCAGGTCGGCGGCGGGAACGGCCGGTCGGGTGGCCGGGGCGGTGAGCGAGTCGGTGGCCGGGGCGGTGAGCGATATGACGTTTTGGCCGTCACGTATGAACGACCACTATCGATTCTGCCTCACCGTATGCACACTGCGCCGCCACATGTGCTCCGCTCCCGGCGCTCGTCCACCCGCCGCGAACCGACCCGCCCGAAGCCGCTCCGCCCCACCCCGCCCGGCGCGGACGGCACGCCCCTCAGCCCCGCAGGTCGACCAGCAGCGGCGGCGCGTGCTCGCCCCGGACGTCGGTCAGGGACAGCACCGCGTGCCCGGCCGGCATCGCGTGCGCGAGTTCGGACGCGGACCACCGCTCCCGCTCGACCTGCCGTACGGTGACCGCCCGCGCGGTCGGCGCCTTGCCGGTGATGGCCCGCCGCACCGCGTGCCAGGCCTTGCCCGCCGGGCTCTCCGCGATGATCTGCCGGTCGGTGACGTCCCGTGCCTCGGTCCACTCCTTGCCCCAGACCTCGGCGAAGTCCTGCCCGTCCCACGGGGTGAGCCCGGCCAGCGCCATCCTGCACCCGACGGTCCCGAGCAGGGGTCCGCGCAGTGGCCTCGCCACGTCGTCCAGGGTGCGCAGGGTGAGCACGGCCCCGGCGTTGGCCGACCGCAGCCGCTGGATGCCGCGTACGGCCTCGGGAGTGATGACGCCGGTCGCGTCGTCCAGTACCAGGCAGGCGAACAGGGACCGGTCCTCGCGCTCCGTCACGCTCGCCGTGAACTGGGCGAGGACGAGTCGCGCCAGCACCCGCGACGCGTCGGCGTGGCCCCGCGCGGGCAGGTCGATCCGGACCCGTACGGGGTGGTCCAGCGCCTTGAGGGTGAAGGGCCGGGACTGCCCGGAGGCGTCGAAGCCCCCGCCCTTGAAGAACGTCGCGAAGGCCGGCCGGTCGAGCAGCGCCACCCGGTCGGCGAGGACCCCGCCGACGTCACCGGGGTGCACCATCTGCCGTTCCCGGGCGTCGAGTTCGCGCAGCAGTGACTCCTGCCCCGTCTCCGTAAGACCCCGGCGCAGCTCGGCGAGCGGGCCGGGTGAGCCGTCGAGCAGACCGCGCAGCTCGGGGACGGAGGGGAAACGGCCGTGCACCGCGCGGAAGGGGCCGAGCAACTGGGCGAGGACGGTGGTGGCGCGCCGGCTGTCGTTGCCGGGATGCGGGTCGGCCAGGTCGCCGACCAGCGCCTCGGCGAGCACGGCGGCGGCCTCGTCGGGGTCGGTGGTCCCGCCGTACAGGTCGAGGTCGTACATGGAGTCGGGGTTGCCGATCCGTACCACGACGTCGTACGCGTCGGCCGGGCCCGCTCCCACGCCGGCGGCGCCGACGACGACCACGGCGGCGCGTCCGGCGAGCGCGTGCAGGCACAGCGATTCGGCGAGCGGCCGGACGACGGCGCCGGTCTTGCCGGAGCCGGCCGGTCCGACCGCGACCAGGGAAGTGCCCAGCAGTTCGGGGCCGAGGGCGAGACCGGCGCCCCGGTAGGCGTACGGGTTGCGGACGTCGTCGGCGGCGGTGCCGAGCCGCACCTGCCCGGTGGCCAGGTCGTGCCGGGCCTGCCGGGCGGGCAGGTCGCGGGCGCCGGACGGGTGCGGGCAGGCGGCGGCGCCATGGCTGAGCACCGTGCCGGTGAAGGTCTCGAGAGGGTGCCGGCCGCTTTGTACGCCCTGCCAGGCGCGGGTGATGCGGGCGTGGTCGACGTCCCGCATCAGCCCGGCGCGTGCGTCGGCGGCGAGCCGGTCCGCCGCGTCGGTGGCGCCGACGGCACGCAGCGCGGGCCAGGTGGCGGGGTCGTCCTCGGGGGCCGGCGGGCGCTCGGCGGCCCGGGGGGTGCGACGCCAGGCGGGTGGCCCGTAGCGCCGCCAGATCTCGCCCCAGCGGCCGAGCCGGCCCACACCGACCATGATGAGGCCCGCGATCAGCACGTAATAGGCGTAGACCACCACGACGGCGGCGAAGCTGTGGGGTTCGACCCACGAGTCGGGGATCATCGCGTACAGCGGCAGCAGCCACCAGCTGCCCAGGTAGCCGTTCCACAGCAGCGACCAGATCAGCCAGCCCACCAGGAAGGCGATCAGGGCCCCGCTGAACAGCTGCCGTCCCGGAATGCGCTCCGGTTCCTCCTCCGGGCGCGGCCGGTGGCCGAACCGCCATACGCCGGGCAGCGCCTCCGGGCGGGGTGTGCGCAGCCAGGTCAGGAACGCCGACCCGTCCGGCAGGGGTGGCATGCCCGGTGCCCTGGCCGGCCTCGGGGGCGCCGAGGGCACCTCCGGTGGCCCGGCAGGGCGCGGCACCGGGTTCGCATGCGTACCCCGCGCGTCCTGCGTCCCGTCGCCGTCCATCGCCCTTGCCCCCTGAGCAGCCGCGCCGTTCACCGTCAGCGAGCCAATCTAACGCCCCGGCAGGGCGAGTTCACCGTTCACCCGGCCGGGTCGGGCCACGACGGCACTTCGCACGGTGCCGGGTCCGCGCCGAATCCCGCGCGGTTCTGGGCCGTCACCGCGCGCCGCCCGCCCGCCTCGCCCCGGCCCACCCGTCACATCCGCCGCCTTTCCCCTGCCCCGGTCCCCCGCTATGTCCACACCGGACAACCCGGTCCCCCGGACAACGCCCACATGGAGCATGCCCAGTCTCCCCTCCCCGCCCTAACCTGCGAGAAAAGAAGGCACGTGTCCGTTACACCCCCAGGAGCCCCTCATGACCGCACTTCCGCAGGAGCGCCGCGTCGTCACCGCCATCCCGGGCCCGAAGTCGCAGGAGCTGCAGGCCCGCCGTACCGCCGCGGTCGCCCAGGGCGTGGGCTCCGTACTGCCCGTGTTCGCCGCGCGCGCGGGCGGCGGGATCATCGAGGACGTCGACGGCAACCGGCTGATCGACTTCGGCTCGGGCATCGCGGTGACCTCGGTCGGCGCCTCCGCCGAGGCCGTCGTGCGCCGTGCCGCCGCCCAGCTCGCCGACTTCACGCACACCTGTTTCATGGTCACGCCGTACGAGGGGTACGTGGCCGTGGCCGAGGCGCTCGCCGAGCTGACCCCGGGCGACCACGCCAAGAAGTCGGCCCTGTTCAACAGCGGCGCCGAGGCCGTCGAGAACGCCGTCAAGATCGCGCGGGCCTACACCAAGCGGCAGGCGATCGTGGTGTTCGACCACGGCTACCACGGCCGCACCAACCTCACCATGGCGCTGACCGCGAAGAGCATGCCCTACAAGCACGGTTTCGGCCCGTTCGCGCCCGAGGTGTACCGCGTTCCGGTCGCCTACGGCTACCGCTGGCCGACCGGCGCCGACCACGCGGGCCCGGAGGCCGCCGCCCAGGCCATCGACCAGATCTCCAAGCAGGTCGGCGCTCAGAACGTGGCCGCGATCGTCATCGAGCCGCTCCTCGGCGAAGGCGGCTTCATCGAGCCGGCCAAGGGCTTCCTGCCCGCGATCAGCGAGTTCGCCGCGGACAACGGCATCGTGTTCGTCGCCGACGAGATCCAGTCCGGCTTCTGCCGCACCGGCCAGTGGTTCGCCTGCGAGGACGAGGGCATCGTCCCGGACCTGATCACGACCGCGAAGGGAATCGCCGGCGGGCTTCCGCTCTCCGCCGTGACCGGACGCGCCGAGATCATGGACGCGGCCCACTCCGGCGGCCTCGGCGGCACCTACGGCGGCAACCCGGTGGCCTGCGCGGGCGCGCTCGGCGCCATCGAGACGATGAAGGAGCTGGACCTCAACGCCAGGGCGAAGAACATCGAGGCGATCATGAAGGCCCGCCTGACCGCGATGGCCGAGAAGTTCGACCTCATCGGCGACATCCGCGG
The DNA here is from genome assembly GCF_042871645.1 of Streptomyces sp. NPDC005774. Classification (NCBI taxonomy): domain Bacteria; kingdom Bacillati; phylum Actinomycetota; class Actinomycetes; order Kitasatosporales; family Streptomycetaceae; genus Streptomyces; species Streptomyces sp. NPDC005774. Next base: position 26,177 of record NZ_JBIAIV010000007.1, read on the forward strand.
CCGGGGCGCCATGATCGCCATCGAACTGGTCAAGGACCGCACCACCAAGGAGCCGAACGCGGAGGCGACGGCCGCGCTGGCCAAGGCCTGCCAGCAGGAGGGCCTGCTGGTCCTGACCTGTGGCACCTACGGCAACGTCCTGCGCTTCCTGCCGCCGCTGGTCATCGGCGAGGACCTGCTGAACGAGGGACTGGACATCCTCGAGCAGGCGTTCACACGCCTCTGAACAGGTGTTCGCGCGCATCCGATCCGCCGTCGGGGCGGGTGGGCCGCTCCGACGGTACCGCCGGAGCGCGAGCGGCAGAGCGTGTGAAGAACGTGTGCGGGGTGGATGACAGGAGCCTGTTGGCCCTGTCGCGGGCCCACCCCCTGCCGTAGGTTCTACCGGGACAAGAGATACACCCGCTCACAGGGAACTGTGAGCGGTACGGGCCGAGGCCCCCCCCCAGCTTCGCCCTGGTCGTGCCTTCGCGCACACAACCGGAGCCCCCAGGTTTCGGGTCTCCTCACGATCGGACAGCCGCCCGCCCCAAACCCCCCGGGGCGCGCGGCGTTCCGATCCGGATGGCAGCCCACGCGTCACGTGCGGCAGGCCGTTCCCCGAAGGGCCAGTGCTCACCCCCCCCTTGCACTGGCCCTTCGGCGTTCCCCGGGACCTGCCACTGCGAACGGCCGCGCGTGAGCGAATGCGAAGCTGTGGACCATGCTGCTGCTCGGGCCTCCCGTTCTCGTCTTCGCGCTGATCACCTGGCAGGTCGTCACCGACGGCCCCCTGGTGCATCTGGACGAACGGCTGAGCAGGGCACTCGTCCGACCGGACCGGGTCTCCGAGCTGCTCGCCGACCTCGGCAACATCGAGGTGGCCGTGCCCGTCCTGGTGGCCGCCCTGGCGTACGTCGCGTGGCGGGGGCGTGCCGTGGGCCGGGACCGCTGGTGGCTGCCGCCCGCGGCCGGAGCCGTGGCGATGGTCCTGGTGCCGGTGCTCGTCCTGCCCCTGAAGGCCTGGGCCGACCGCCCCGGCACCCCGGCCGTGCCTCCGGCGGTCGGCTACTACCCCTCCGGCCACACCGCCACCGCCATCGTCGCGTACGGTGCGGCGGTCCTGCTCCTCGTCCCGCTGCTGCGCTCACCGGCGGTCCGCCGCGCGCTCCTGCTGCTCTGTGCCGCCCTGGTCGCCGGCGCCTCCTACGGCCTGGTGCGCCGGGGCTACCACTGGCCGCTGGACGTGGTGGCCGGCTGGTGCCTGGGGTCGGTGGTGCTGATCTGTCTGTGGCTGTCGGCCGGCCGGAGCAGCCGTCCGCCGACCGCGGATCGGCAGCCGGCCTCTCGGGCGAAGTAGCCGCGGACGCGTGCGGGGGGCTCGTGCGGGGAGTCCGGCCGCACGGGTCACGGTCTGCGCGCACCGGGCGTCGCCGGCACCTGCCGGGGTCGCCCCGCGCGCCGGACCACCGCTGCGGGCCGGCGGGTTCACATGGGCGCCGGCCGTAAGGGGCCCGGTTGCCGGGACCGGACGCGAAGCCGCCGTTCCTGATACGAGGTCCGCTTCGGCCGCACGGGCGGCCGACGAGATACCGGACGCGGCGGGAGCCGCGGTGACGGACACGGCGGAAGGACCGAGCGGCCGAAACGGTCTGCGGCGATCCGCACCTGCCTTTGGGCATGGGGGAATGGGAGGAGAAAGGCGGAGGGCGGAGCGCCTTCGAGCCGATCCGGACCCATCAGCCCGTCAACGCCTCAGCCACTGACCCGTCGCCCTGTCGGCCAGGACCTGTCTGACAATTCCTACGCCTCCTCCCGCCCGGCGAGCCCCGCCGCCGCCTCGTGCATGGCCAGTTCGAGCAGGGCCGGATCGGTGAGCGTGCCCGAGCCGTCCGGCGGGAACAGCCAGCGCGTCCCGCCGGCCGACGAGCGGCCCGGATACGGCACCACGATCCAGGTGCCGTCGCCCGCCGTGCGGATGCCGGTGCCGATCCAGCGGGCCGCGGTGCCAGGTGGCACGAGGAAGCCCATCCGCGCGTCACCGAAGTCGACCAGCACCGGACCGGGCTGGTCGAGGATGCGGGTGAGCACGTCGAGCGTGGGGTAGCCGAGCTCGCCCGGCAGGATCAGCACGTCCCACGCCTTGCCGGCCGGCAGCAGCGCCACCCCGTACGGGTTGCGCTCCCACTCCCAGCGGCACGCCTCGGGGTCGGGTGCGACCGAGGAGAGCCATTCGACCGCCGGCTTCGTCCCTGTCATCACAAACGCCTGCCTCTCTGCCGTGGACGCGGGAAGGCCGCGTCATGAGGAGGAGAGGAAGCTTTCCGCCGGGCATTACGCGGGTTTCGGCACCCGATGGGAGTGAACCGGCTCACGCCCGTCGACATCCGGTCACCACTGTCGAAAACCGGCCACGCCACCGGGAACGTTCTCAGCTGTCGAAGCCCAGTCCCAGCCTGTCCATCGTCCGCAGCCACAGGTTCCGGTGGCCGTCGTGGCTGTCGGCGTGCGCCAGCGACCACTTGGTGAGCGCGATGCCGGTCCAGGCGAAGGGCTCGGGCGGGAACGGCAGCGGCTTCCTGCGCACCATCTCCAGCTCCGTGCGCTCGGTGCGCTCCCCCGCCAGCAGGTCCAGCATCACCTCGGCGCCGAAACGGGTGGCGCCGACGCCGAGTCCCGTGAAGCCGGCCGCGTAGGCGACCCTGCCCCGGTGGGCGGTGCCGTAGAACGCCGAGAAGCGGGAGCAGGTGTCGATCGCGCCACCCCAGGCGTGGGTGAAGCGGACCCCCTCCAGCTGGGGGAAGCAGGTGAAGAAGTGGTCGGCGAGCTTCGCGTACGTCCGGGGCCGGTCGTCGTACTCGGCCCGCACCCGCCCGCCGTACGGGTAGACCGCGTCGTAGCCGCCCCACAGGATGCGCTGGTCGGCGGTCAGCCGGAAGTAGTGGAACCGGTTGGCGCTGTCGCCGAGCCCTTGCCGGTTCCTCCAGCCGACAGAAGCCAGTCGGGCGTCGGTGAGCGGCTCGGTCATCAGGGCGTAGTCGTAGACCGGGACGGTGTAGGCGCGGGCCCGTCTGACCAGGCTGGGGAAGATGTTGGTGCCGAGGGCGGCCGTGCGGGCGCGGATCTGCCCGTAGGGGGTGCGGACGGACATCCCGGCGCCGTACGGGCGCAGGGTGAGGGCGGGGGTGTGCTCGTACACGCGGACGCCGAGGTCGAGGCAGGCCCGCTTGAGCCCCCAGGCGAGTTTCGCCGGGTGGAGCATGGCCACGCCCCGGCGGTCCCAGAGGCCGGCCAGGAAGGTGGGTGAGTCGACCTGGGCGCGGACCGCGTCGGTGTCGAGGAGGTCGACGCCGTCGGCGAGGCCCCGGCGGTCGATCTCCCGGTACCAGTCGCGCAGTTCGCGTGCCTGGTAGGGCTCGGTGGCGACGTCGAGTTCGCCGGTGCGTTCGAATGCACAGTCGATGGCGTGGCGGGCGACCGTCTCCTCGATGGCGTCGAGGTTGCGCGCGCCCAGCCGCTCCAGCCGGTGGATCTCGTCGGGCCAGCGGGCCAGGCCGTTGGCCAGGCCGTGGGTGAGGGAGGCGGCGCAGAATCCGCCGTTGCGGCCCGAGGCGGCCCAGCCCACCTCGCGCCCCTCCACCAGGACGACGTCCCGGTCCGGGTCGCGTTCCTTGGCGATCAGTGCCGTCCACAGCCCGCTGTATCCGCCGCCCACCACCAGCAGGTCGCAGGTCTCGGCGCCGGTGAGGGCGGGCCGGGGCTCCGGCCGGCCGGGGTCGTCCAGCCAGTACGCGGTCGGCCGGGCATCGGCGAGGGATTTCGTCCAACGGCTCATGGTCTTCACGCCTTCTGCCGCTTGCGGCGGTTGCCGACGGTCATGGAGACCAGCACCAGCAGGACGGCGACGACGAACATGGCCGTACCGACGACGTTGATCTGTACCGGGGTTCCGCGCTGCGCGGAGCCCCAGACGAACATCGGGAAGGTGACGGTGGAACCCGAGTTGAAGTTGGTGATGATGAAGTCGTCGAAGGACAGGGCGAAGGCGAGGAGCGCGCCCGCCGCGATGCCGGGGGCGGCGATCGGCAGGGTGACCCTCAGGAACGTCTGGGCCGGACCGGCGTACAGGTCCTGGGCGGCCTGCTCCAGGCGCGGGTCCATCGACATCACGCGTGCCTTGACGGCGACCACGACGAAGCTGAGGCAGAACATGACGTGGGCGATGAGAATCGTCCAGAAGCCGAGCCGGACGCCCATGTTGAGGAACAGGGTCAGCAGCGATGCCGCCATGACCACCTCGGGCATCGCCATCGGCAGGAAGACCAGCGAGTTCACGGCGCCGCGGGCGCGGAAGCGGTAGCGGACCAGCGCGAAGGCGATCATGGTGCCGAGCACGGTGGCGCCGAGAGTGGCCCACAGCGCGATCTGGAGGCTGAGCGACAGCGAGCCGCACAGGCCGGAGACCCCGCACGGATCCCTCCAGGCGTCCGTGGAGAACTCCTGCCACTCGTAGTTGAAGCGGCCCTTGGGCTTGTTGAACGAGAACACGGCCACCACCACGACCGGCAGCAGCAGATACCCGAGCGTCAGCAGTCCCGCGATGACGACGAGACGGCGCTTGAGCCGGTTGACGAAGGTCATCACACCAGATCCTCCGTGCCGGACTTGCGGATGTGGAACGTGACCGCGAACAGGATCGCGGCCATCAGGATGAACGAGAGCGCCGCGGCCGTCGGGTAGTCCAGGACGCGCAGGAACTGCGTCTGGATCACGTTGCCGATCATGCGGGTGTCGGTGGAGCCGAGCAGGTCCGCGTTGATGTAGTCGCCGGTGGCCGGGATGAAGGTCAGCAGCGTGCCGGAGACGACGCCCGGCATCGACAGCGGGAGGGTGACTCTGCGGAAGGTGGTCGAGGGCCTGGCGTACAGGTCGTTCGCCGCCTCGTGCAGCCAGGGGTCGATGCGCTCCAGGGAGGTGTAGAGCGGAAGGACCATGAACGGCAGGAAGTTGTACGTCAGACCGCAGACGACGGCGAGCGGGGTGGCCAGCACCCGGTCGCCGGCGGTCCAGCCGAGCCAGGAGGTGACGTCCAGTACGTGCAGCGCGTTGAGGATCTCGACCACGGGGCCGCTGTCGGCGAGGATCGTCTTCCAGGCGAGGGTGCGGATCAGGAAGCTGGCGAAGAACGGCGCGATCACCAGGATCATGATCAGGTTCCGCCAGCGTCCCGCGCGGAAGGCGATCAGATACGCCAGCGGGTAGCCGAGCACGAGGCACAGCACGGTCGCGGAGGCCGCGTAGAGCACCGAGCGGACGAACTGCGGCCAGTACGCGGACAGTGCGTCCCAGTAGGTGGCGAAGTGCCAGGTGACCTCGTAGCCGTCCTCCAGGGAGCCCGTCTGGACGGAGGTGGAGGCCTGGTAGATCACCGGCAGTGCGAAGAAGACGAACAGCCACAGCAGGCCGGGCAGCAGGAGCAGGTACGGCGTCCGGCGGCCCCGCTTCCGTGGTGGCTTCGCCTGCGGGGCCGGCGCGAGGGGCGGTGACTGGGGTGGCGGCGACTGGGTGACGGTGGCCATCAGACGGCCTCCTCCCCGACGGTTTCCACACCGGCGTCCGCATCCTGAGCGGCGTCGAGACCGAAGGTGTGCGCCGGGTTCCAGTGCAGGACGACCTCGGCGCCGGGCGCCAGCCGGTGGTCGCGGTCGATGTTCTGGACGTAGACCTCGAACGCGGTGCAGACCGGGCTGTCGACGACGAACTGGGTGGAGACACCGAGGTAACTGGAGTCGCGGATGCGGCCGGTGATCCGGTTGCGGCCCTCGGGTATGTGTCCGGCGTCGTCGGCGTGGACGAGGGAGATCTTCTCCGGGCGCACCCCGAGCAGCACCTTGCCGCCGGTCGCCGTGGGGCCGCTGTTGCGCGCCGAGGGCAGGACGAGCTTGCCGCCGCCCGCCTTCAGCACGATGTCGTCGCCCGACCTGGTGTCGACGTCGGCCTCGATGAAGTTGGACGTGCCGAGGAAGTTGGCGACGAACGTGGTGCGCGGGTTCTCGTACAGCTCGCTGGGCGGGCCGAGTTGCTCGACACGGCCGCCATTCATCACGGCGACCGTGTCGGCCATGGTCATGGCCTCTTCCTGGTCGTGCGTGACGTGCACGAAGGTGATGCCGACCTCGGTCTGGATGCGTTTGAGCTCCAGCTGCATCTGGCGGCGCAGTTTCAGGTCGAGGGCGCCGAGCGGCTCGTCGAGCAGCAGCACCTTCGGGTGGTTGATCAGGGCGCGGGCCACGGCGACCCGCTGCTGCTGGCCGCCGGAGAGCTGGTGCGGCTTCTTGCGGGCCTGCTCGCCGAGCTGGACGAGTTCCAGCATCTCCCCGACCTGCTTCTTCACGCTCTTGATGCCGCGCCGGCGCAGACCGAAGGCGACGTTCTCGAAGATGTCGAGGTGCGGGAAGAGGGCGTAGGACTGGAAGACGGTGTTCACCGGCCGCTTGTACGGCGGGAGCGCGGTGACGTCCTGGTCGCCGAGGTGGACGGTGCCGGCGGTGGGTTCCTCCAGGCCGGCGATCATCCTGAGGGTGGTGGTCTTGCCGCAGCCGGACGCGCCGAGCAGGGCGAAGAAGGAGCCCTCGGGCACGGTCAGGTCGAGGGGGTGGACGGCGGTGAACGCGCCGTAGGTCTTGCCGAGGCCGGTGAGGCGGACGTCTCCGCCGTGGGCGGCCGTGTCGTGCGTCGTCTTCATCTCGTCACGCCCCCGTGAGCTTCGCGAACTTCGCTTCGAATGCCGTCTCTTCCTCGGTGCTCAGGGAGCGGAAGGCACGGGACTTGGTCTGCATGGCCCTGTCGGGGAGGATCAGCGGGTTGTTCGCCGCGTCCTCGTCGATCTTCGCGAGCTCGTCCTTCACTCCGTCGACCGGACAGACGAAGTTGATGTAGGCGGCGAGCTCGGCGGCCGGCCGCGGCTCGAAGTAGTAGTCGATGAGCCGCTCGGCGTTGGCCTTGTGCCGGGCCTTGTTCGGGATCATCAGGTTGTCGCTGGACATCATGTAGCCGCTGTCCGGGATCAGGAAGTCGATGTCCGGGTTGTCCGCCTTCAGCTGGACGATGTCACCGGCCCAGGCGACGCATGCGGCGAAGTCGCCCTTGCTGAGGTCGGAGGTGTAGTCGTTGCCGGTGAAGCGGCGGACCTGGCCCTTGTCGACGGCCTTCTGGAGGCGGGCTATCCCCGCGTCGTAGTCGTCGGCGGTGAACTTCTCCGGGTCCTTGTCCATGTCGAGCAGGGCCAGGCCCATGGTGTCGCGCATCTCGGTGAGGAGGCCGACGCGCCCCTTGAGCTTCGGGTTGTCCAGCAGGTCGGAGAGGGTCTTCACCTCGACGCCGTCGAGCGCCTTCTTGTTGTAGGCGATGACGGCCGCTATGCCCTGCCAGGGGTAGGAGTAGGCACGGCCCGGGTCCCAGTCGGGGCTGCGGAACTGCGGCGACAGGTTGGCGTAGGCGTGCGGCAGGTGGGACGGGTCCAGCTTCTGCACCCAGCCGAGCCGGATCAGTCGGGCGGCCAGCCAGTCGGTGAGGACGATGATGTCGCGGCCGGTGTCCTGGCCGGCGGCGAGCTGCGGCTTGATCTTGCCGAAGAACTCGGTGTTGTCGTTGATGTCCTCGGTGTACGTGACCTTGATGCCGGTCCGCCCGGTGAACGCGTCCAGCGTCGGGTGTTCGCGCCCGCTGTCGTCGACGTCCATGTACTCGGTCCAGTTGGAGAAGGCGATGCTCTTGTCCTTCTCCGAGTGGTCCTCGGCCGATACGCCGCCCTCGGTGTTTCCCGCCGGGGGTATGCCGCAGGCGCTCAGCGCCCCGATTCCGCCGAACGCGAGCGCGCCGCCCGCGGAGGCGCGCAGCAGGGACCGGCGCGACAGGGCCGCCCTGCCGTTGCGGAAGCCGCGCCGCATGGCGGCCGCCTGGGCCGGGGAAAGGCGGTCGGGCTCGTACTGCTTCATACGCGTGGTGCCTTTCGGGAGTGGGCCGTGGGTCGGACGGCCCGGCTGCTATCGGTCCCCGAAGATCGTGCGGTGCCAGTCCTTGCGGACCACCGCGGTGGTGTCGAACATGACATGCTTGAGCTGGGTGTACTCCTCGAACGAGTACGCGGACATGTCCTTGCCGGAGCCGGACGCCTTGTAGCCGCCGTGCGGCATCTCGCTGATGATCGGGATGTGGTCGTTGATCCACACGCACCCGGCCCTGATCTCGCGCGTGGCGCGGCCGGTCCGGTACACGTCCCGGCTCCAGGCGGAGGCGGCGAGTCCGTACGGCGTGTCGTTGGCGAGCGCGATGCCCTCGTCGTCGGTGTCGAAGGGCAGAACGACCAGCACCGGTCCGAAGATCTCGGCCTGCACGGCCTCGCTGTCCTGCGGGGCACCGGCGATCAGGGTGGGCCGGTAGTACGCGCCGGCGGCGAGTTCCCCGCCCGGAGCCTGACCGCCGGTCACCACGCGCGCGTAGGCGCGGGCCCGGTCGACGAAGCCGGCCACCCTCTCGCGCTGCGCGTGCGAGACCAGCGGGCCGAGGTCGGTCCCGGCGGCGAAGGGGTCGCCGAGCCGCACGGTCTCCATGAGCGCGGCGGTGCGCTCCACGAACGCCTCGTAGAGGGGCCGTTGCACATACGCGCGGGTGGCGGCCGTGCAGTCCTGACCGGTGTTGATGAGCGCGCCCGCGACCGCTCCGTTGACGGCGGCGTCGAGGTCGGCGTCGTCGAAGACGACGAAGGGCGCCTTGCCGCCGAGTTCGAGGTGGACGCGCTTGACGGTGGCGGTGGCGACGGCGGCGACCCGCTTGCCCACGGCGGTGGAGCCGGTGAAGGAGGTCATGGCCACGTCGGGATGGCCGACGAGGTGCTCGCCCGCCTCCCGGCCGGTGCCGGTGACGATGTTGATCACGCCGTCCGGGATGCCGGCGTCGGTGGCGGCCCGAGCGAAGAGGAGTGAGGTCAGCGGAGTGATCTCGGCGGGCTTGAGGACGATCGTGTTGCCCGCGGCGATCGCCGGGAGGATCTTCCACGCGGCCATCTGGAGGGGGTAGTTCCAGGGTGCGACGGAACCGACGACGCCGATGGGTTCGCGGCGCACGTAGGAGGTGTGGTCGCCGGAGTACTCACCGGCCGACTGGCCCGTCAGGTGCCGGGCCGCACCGGCGAAGAAGGCGATGTTGTCGATGCTTCCGGGGACGTCGAACTCCCGGCTCAGTTTCAGGGGCTTGCCGCACTGCAGGGACTCCGCGCGGGCGAAGTCCTCGGCACGCTCGGCGACCACGGCGGCGAACCGGTGCATCGCGTCGGACCGATCGCCCGGGGTGGCACCGGCCCATGCCCCGAACGCCTTCCGCGCGGCGGCGACGGCCGCGTCCACGTCGTCGGTGCCGGCGAGTTCGTAGGTGTACACGTCCTCGCCGGTGGCCGGGTCGACGACCGTGTGCGTACGGCCCGAAGTGCCCTTCGCCAGGCGTCCCGCGACGAACTGCGCCCCGTCGGCGAATCGTTCCTGGGCCGGAAATCGTTCCGGGGCGGCGTTGCCGGGGTGCTGCATGTCGCTCTCCTCCGTTTCCCGAGGGGGCGACGTGGCGCCGGCTCGATTTGAGTGCCGATCCTGACAGAGGCACACGACGCCAACAAGTGATTCCGTTGTTTCCATTTGATTAAGCGACGAAATCTGTCGACGGAGTGCCGTGCGAGCACCGAAAGGACAGGCCGGTTGTCAGTGCTGCCTGCAAAACTCGCGCACATGGGGATGAACACGGAGGCGGAGAAGGTCATGGAGAGCGCTGGGACTGCGATGGGAGCCGGGGTGATCGATTCCCGGGAGGCCCTGATCGAGGCGCTGAGCACCGGGGAGCAGATCAAGTTCCTGCACTTCTGGGGGCACCAGCCGCTCCCCGACGGCCGGATCGGGGCGAACTGCCTGAGCCAGTGGTGGCCCTCGCCGTTCACGGTGGACGGCGTGACCTACGCGACCGCCGAGCACTGGATGATGGCGGCCAAGGCCCGGATATTCGCAGATCCGGAGGCGGAACGGAAGATCCTGGCCGCGGAACACCCCGCCGACGCGAAGAAGGAGGGCCGGCTCGTCCGGGACTTCGACGAGGCGACCTGGCGGCGCGAGCGGTTCCCTGTCGTGGTCGAGGGCAGCACGCACAAGTTCGCGGCCCACGCGGACCTGCGCGCCTTCCTGCTGAACACGGGCGACCGCGTCCTGGTCGAGGCGAGCCCCAGGGACCGCGTCTGGGGCATCGGGCTCGGGGCGAAGAACGAGAGGGCGGCGGACCCCGCCCAGTGGCGCGGCGCGAACCTTCTGGGCTTCGCCCTGATGCAGGCCCGCATCCGCCTCCGGGAGGCCGGGACCGGCGCAAAGGCGTGAGCGGTCCGGGGCCGGGGCCGCCACGGTGAGGACCCGGCCGCCGGGCGGGCGGGCGGACGGACGACAACCGTCCGGGGCCGGGTGGAACCCATCCAGCGGCGGACGGCACCGCAAGGGCCGATCGGCGGCCGGACCGGCGCACCGGGACCGCGCCCGACCATGTGACCGGGTGAAATCCGCCCGATGCGGGCCGACGCGACACCACGAGCATCCGGGGACGGGCGGTGACCGGGGTCGGTCCGGGCCGGGCGCACGGGGCGAGGTCCGTCTCGCGGCCCTCACGGAGGTCGCGCGTGCCGGCCGGGCCCGGTCCTCGACGAGGGTGAGGGCCGGGGCGTGGGCTGAGGTCTTGGGGCCTTCCGTGAGGGTGGGGCCGGATCGGGCACCGGGGCTTGTGAGCCCCGCATGGTCCGGACGAGAGTCCTACCAGTAGGGCGTGGTGAGGACGAGGACGCCGAAGCAGGCACCCAGGAGGATGCCGGCCCAGCCGCAGATGAGACCGGCCAGGGCGTGGCCCGGGTTCGTGGCTTCGCCGCGGGCGGCCTTGCCCCGGCCCAGGGCACTGAAGATCACGGCGAGGACGCCGAGCCCGATGGCCAGCGGCCAGAAGCAGAAGACGACGGCCGAGATGATCCCGAGCACGAGTCCGGTGACGCCCATGCCGTTGGCGGGCTGCGGAGGCATGCCGGTCCAGCCGTAGTAGCCCTGGTCGGGCATACCGGCGTGACCGGGCGGCTGTGGCTGCACGGCCGAGTGGGCGTAACCGCCCTGAGGGCCGCCCGGATAGCCGTACGGCGCCTGGCCGGGGCCGCCGGGGGCGATGGGCGGCGGCGGGACCGGCTCGGCGGCCAGGGGCGCGAAGGGGTTGGGGACCGCGGCGCCGTGGCCGGCGGGCGTTGCGGGGGCGGACGGGACGGAGGGGTCGGCCCAGGGCCGGCCGGACGGCGAGACCGGGTTGGTGGCCGGGGCGCCCGTCGCGGGGAAGGACGTGACCGTCCGCTGGTCGTACGCGGAAGACGCCGAGGGAGCGGACGGGGTGCCGGAGGACGGGGGCGTGCCGGCCGCACCGGGCCTACTCGGGGCGGGGGCCGGTGGGTCGAATTCCGGGAGAGCGAACGGATCGATGACTCCGGCGGAGCCCAACGGGCCGGTCGTGCCCCGACTGCCGAGGTCCACCTGGGTCGGCTCGGGTGGCGCCACGTCCCGCGGCGGGCTCTGGGGCGGTTGGGCCTGCGCGGCCCTGCTGTCGGCCGGCGCCGCCCAGACGTCGTCATGAGCATGCGGGTCCCGGGGCGGAGTACCGCCCACCGGGTTCCCCCGCGCTTCCGGCGCCTGCGCGTCGTCGGACATACGCTGGACCCCCTCCGTCGAACGTCCCGTCATCGTACGGCCCGCCCCCGCCCCGTGCGTGCCCGGCCTACGATGATCCCCGATCCACCGATCAGCCGATCACCCGCGTCCCGCCGCACCCCGGCCGGGGACGCCGCTCCCGGAGGGACCATGACCGAACGCCTCGCCGCGTCCGCCGAGGCGGGCAGCGGCCCGCACGACTTCATCGCCGGACTGCCCAAGGCCGAACTGCACGTGCACCACATCGGTTCCGCCTCCCCCCGCATCGTCTCGGAGCTGGCCGCCCGCCACCCCGACTCCAAGGTCCCCGCCGACCCCGAGGCGCTCGCCGACTACTTCACCTTCACGGACTTCGCCCACTTCATCGACGTGTACCTGTCCGTCGTCGACCTGATCCGCACACCCGAGGACGTCCGGCTGCTCACCTACGAGGTGGCGCGTGAGCTGGCCCGGCAGCAGGTGCGGTACGCCGAACTGACGATCACCCCGTTCTCGTCGACCCGCCGCGGGATCGACGAGCGGGCGTTCATGGAGGCGATCGAGGACGCCCGCAAGGCGGCCGAGTCCGAGTTCGGGACCGTGCTCCGCTGGTGCTTCGACATCCCCGGCGAGGCCGGCCTGGAATCCGCCGAGGAGACCACCCGGCTCGCCACCGACGACCGGCTGCGCCCGGAGGGCCTGGTCTCCTTCGGCCTGGGCGGACCCGAGATCGGGGTGCCCCGGCCGCAGTTCAAGCCGTACTTCGACCGGGCCATCGCCGCGGGTCTGCGCTCGGTGCCGCACGCCGGGGAGACCACCGGCCCCGGGACGGTGTGGGACGCCCTGGTCGACCTGCGCGCGGAGCGGATCGGGCACGGCACCAGCGCCGCCCAGGACCCCGAACTGCTCGCGCACCTCGCCGAGCGGCGCATCGCGCTGGAGGTGTGCCCCACCTCCAACATCGCCACCCGCGCGGTCGCCGACCTGGATGAGCACCCGATCAAGGAGTTCGTCCGCGCCGGCGTGCTGGTCACCGTCAACTCCGACGACCCGCCGATGTTCGGCACCGACCTCAACACCGAGTACGCGATCGCCGCGCGGCTGCTGGACCTCGACGAGCGAGGTCTGGGGGCGCTGGCGAAGAACGCGGTGGAGGCGTCGTTCCTGGACGAGCCGGCCAAGGCGCGGCTGGCGGCCGAGATCGACGCCTACACCACGTCCTGGCTCGCCTCCCGGCCGCTGCGGTGATTCCGTCCTCCGCCGCGGTGGACCGGTCGTCCCGTGAACCGGCAGGTGAACCGACTCCGCGAAGGGCCGCCATGCACAACGTGACCGCCGTGGCCCACCGCGGCGACCCGTACCACGTCCGTGAGAACACGCTCGACTCGCTGCGTTCCGCGCTCCGCAAGGGCGCGGACGCGGTCGAGTTCGACGTACGCCTCACCCGGGACGGCGTACCGGTCCTGTTGCACGACGAGACGCTGAAGCGGCTCTGGGGGCACGACCGCCCGCTGCGGTCGCTGTCCTGGGAGGAGGTGCGCGGCCTGACCGACGACGGTGTGCCCACGCTCGCGGACGCGCTGTCGGCGACCGGAGACAGCAGGGTCATGCTGGACCTGCCGGGCGATCCCGCCCCTCGCGCGGTGCGCCGGATCGTGGACGTCGTACGGGAGCACGGCGCCCGGGACCGTGTCCACTACTGCGCGGGCGCCGCCGCCATGCTCGCCGTGCGCGCGGCGGACCCGTCCGCCGAGATCGCCCTCACCCGTACGTCGCTGGCCCCGCCGCGCGCCGGCCTCCTGGAGGCGATCCGGCCGCGCTGGCTGAACTACCGCTTCAGCCTGGTCGACCGGGCCCTCGCCGACCGGGTCCACGCGGACGGCTATCTGCTCTCCGTGTGGACCCCGGACACCCGCCGCTCCCTACGCCGCCTGCTGGCGCTGGGCGCCGACTCGATCACCACCAACCGCATCGACGTCCTGTGCGCCCTGCGCGCCCCCCGGCAGGACCGGTAGGGCCCGTCCGGCGGATCACGCCGAAGCGGCGGGGACCGGCGCCGGGTACGGGGTGAGCGCCTCCAGCCGCTTGATCTTCTTGCGTACGGCGTACAGCGGGATCATGCCGAACACCCCGAACGCCATGTCGATGACGCTCCACCAGAAGGGGATGCCGCGGACCGGGCCGCAGACGAGGGCGAGCGGAATGATGCCGGCGCAGGCGATCATGCCGAACTCGACGACCCAGATGTTGCGGACCGGGTCGCGGTAGGGGCCGTAGAAGGCGACGGCGATCACGAGGTGGGCGAAGGCCAGCCAGTCGGTGCCGTAGAGGAGGAACGGATACTCGGCGTCGGCGGCGTCGAGTCCGTCCCGGACCCGCTCGATCCACTCCATGAGGGCGGGAAGGTGCTCCGGTGCCCCCAGGGAGCGGAGCACCTCCTCGGTCCAGCGCAGTTCGTGCACCAGGGGGAAGGCCGTGGCGCCGCTGAGCACCAGGCAGACGACGAAGAGGACCAACCAGGCGCGAATGCCCTTGAGCAGGGCGGCTCTGTCGCTCATGACGGCAACATACGCCCTTGTTGAACGTGTTCAAAAATCGGGGTCGAGTGAACTCCCTCCGTACTCCGCGCACTTCTCGCGCTCACCCCCCACCCCTCACCGGCCATCGGCCGGCGCACGCGAGAAGCCCCGCGCCCGGAAGGGGCGCGGGGCTGAACCGGCATGCGGCTCCGCCGCCTGGGCAGGGCCGGTCGCGAACGCTTACGCGTCGAGCGACGTCATCACGTGCTTGATGCGCGTGTAGTCGTCGAAGCCGTAGGCGCTGAGGTCCTTGCCGTAGCCGGACTTCTTGAAGCCGCCGTGCGGCATCTCCGCGACCAGCGGGATGTGGGTGTTGATCCACACGCAGCCGAAGTCGAGCTTCTTGGACATGCGCATCGCGCGGGAGTGGTCCTTGGTCCACACCGAGGAGGCCAGCGCGTACTCGACGCCGTTGGCGTACGCGACGGCCTGGTCCTCGTCGGTGAAGGTCTGGACGGTGATGACCGGACCGAAGACCTCCTTCTGGACGATCTCGTCGTCCTGCTTCAGGCCCGAGACCACGGTGGGCGCGTAGAAGAAGCCCTTGTCGCCGACGCGCCTGCCGCCGGCCTCCACGCGCGCGTGCGCGGGCAGCCGGTCGACGAAGCCCTCCACCTGGGCCAGCTGGTGGGCGTTGTTGAGCGGGCCGAAGAGGACGTCCTCGTCGTCGGGGGCGCCCGTCTTCGTGTCGGCGGCGGCCTTGGCGAGGGCGGTGACGAACTCGTCGTGGATCGACTCGTGGACGAGGACACGCGTGGCGGCCGTACAGTCCTGGCCGGCGTTGAAGAAGCCCGCGACGGAGATGTCCTCCACGGCCTTGGCGATGTCGGTGTCCTCGAAGACGACGACCGGCGCCTTGCCGCCCAGCTCCAGGTGGACGCGCTTGAGGTCCTTGGACGCGGACTCGGCGACCTGCATGCCGGCCCGTACCGAACCGGTGATGGACGCCATCGCCGGGGTGTCGTGCTCGACCATCATGCGTCCGGTGTCACGGTCGCCGCAGACGACGTTGAAGACGCCCGTCGGCAGGACCGAGCCGAGGATCTCGGCGAGCAGGACCGTGGAGGCCGGGGTGGTGTCCGAGGGCTTGAGGACGACCGTGTTGCCCGCCGCGATCGCCGGGGCGAACTTCCACACGGCCATCATCATCGGGTAGTTCCAGGGGGCGACCTGGGCGCAGACGCCGACCGGCTCACGGCGCACGATGGAGGTCAGACCCTCCATGTACTCACCGGCCGAGCGGCCCTCCAGCATCCGCGCCGCGCCCGCGAAGAAGCGGATCTGGTCGACCATCGGCGGGATCTCCTCGGTGCGGGTCAGCCCGGTGGGCTTGCCCGTGTTCTCCACCTCGGCCGCGATGAGTTCCTCGGCGCGCTCCTCGATGGCGTCCGCGACCTTCAGCAGGGCCTTCTGCCGCTCGGCCGGCGTGGCGTCGCGCCAGCCGGGGAAGGCTTCGGCGGCGGCCGCCATCGCGGCGTCCACGTCGGCCTGTCCGGACAGCGGCGCGGTCGCGTACGCCTCGCCGGTCACGGGGTTGACCACCTCGGTGGTCCGTCCGTCGGCGGCGTCACGGAACGCGCCGCCGACGTAGTTGCGCAGACGTCGCAGCTCGGTGCTCACTGCAGGTCCTCCCGGTGTTCCTCGTGGGTGTCCGAGGTGTCCAACCTCTGAGACACCCACCCTAGACGGACCCCTGACGCATTCAACACCCCCGACCACCTCAAGTCTGCGAAATCCGCAAACATCAACCCTCGCAACAACGGATTTCATCGAATGCGCCTTGCGGAACGATCGAGAAGTCATGCACAGTGACCGTGTGGCCAGTCGAAGCGCAGAAGCCAGGGACCCTCGCGAGTCCAGGAACGGCGGTGGTCCCCACCTGGACGCCGTCTCCCTCGCCATCATCGAGCAGCTCCAGGAGGACGGCCGCAGGCCCTACGCCGCCATCGGCAAGGCCGTCGGCCTGTCGGAGGCGGCCGTGCGTCAGCGCGTCCAGAAGCTGCTCGACCAGGGCGTGATGCAGATCGTCGCCGTCACGGACCCGCTCACGGTGGGATTCCGCCGGCAGGCGATGGTCGGCGTCCATGTCGAGGGGGACGTGGAGTCCGTGGCCGACGTCCTGAGCGCCATGGACGAGTGCGAGTACGTGGTGATGACCGCGGGCTCCTTCGACCTCATGGTCGAGATCGTCTGCGAGGACGACGACCACCTCCTGGAGGTCATCAACCGACGCATCCGGGCCGTGCCCGGCGTGCGCTCCACCGAGAGTTTCGTCTACCTCAAGCTCAAGAAGCAGACCTACATGTGGGGAACCCGATAATCGTGAGCACCGACAGCTCCAAGGACCTCAGCAAGGCCGCGTACGACCACCTGTGGATGCACTTCACCCGCATGTCCTCGTACGAAAACTCCCCCGTGCCCACCATCGTCCGCGGCGAGGGCACCCACATCTACGACGACCGGGGCAAGCGGTACCTCGACGGTCTCGCCGGGCTGTTCGTCGTCCAGGCGGGGCACGGCAGGGTCGAACTCGCCGAGACCGCCTTCAAGCAGGCGCAGGAACTGTCCTTCTTCCCCGTGTGGTCCTACGCCCACCCCAAGGCCGTGGAACTGGCGGAGCGGCTGGCCCACGAGGCGCCGGGCGACCTGAACAAGGTCTTCTTCACGACCGGCGGCGGCGAGGCGGTGGAGACCGCCTGGAAGCTCGCCAAGCAGTACTTCAAGCTGACCGGCAAGCCGACCAAGTACAAGGTCATCTCCCGCGCGGTGGCCTATCACGGCACCCCTCAGGGGGCCCTGTCGATCACCGGCCTGCCGGCTCTGAAGGCCCCGTTCGAGCCGCTGGTGCCGGGCGCCCGCAAGGTGCCGAACACCAACATCTACCGGGCCCCGATCCACGGCGACGACCCCGAGGCGTTCGGCCGTTGGGCCGCCGACCAGATCGAGCAGCAGATCCTCTTCGAGGGCCCGGACACGGTCGCCGCGGTCTTCCTCGAGCCGGTGCAGAACGCCGGCGGCTGCTTCCCGCCGCCGCCCGGCTACTTCCAGCGGGTCCGCGAGATCTGCGACCAGTACGACGTCCTGCTCGTCTCCGACGAGGTCATCTGCGCCTTCGGCCGCCTGGGCACGACGTTCGCCTGCGACAAGTTCGGCTACGTCCCGGACATGATCACCTGCGCCAAGGGCATGACCTCCGGCTACTCCCCCATCGGCGCCTGCATCGTCTCCGACCGCCTCGCCGAGCCGTTCTACCAGGGCGACAACGTCTTCCTGCACGGCTACACCTTCGGCGGCCACCCCGTCTCGGCCGCGGTGGGCGTCGCCAACCTCGACCTGTTCGAGCGCGAGGGCCTCAACCGGCATGTGCTGGACCACGAGGACGCCTTCCGCTCCACTCTGGAGAAGCTGTACGACCTGCCGATCGTCGGCGACATCCGCGGCAACGGCTTCTTCTACGGCATCGAGCTGGTCAAGGACAAGCACACCAAGGAGACCTTCGACGACGCCGAGACCGAGCGCGTCCTGTACGGCTTCCTGTCCAAGAAGCTGTACGAGAACGGCCTGTACTGCCGTGCCGACGACCGCGGCGACCCGGTCGTCCAGCTCGCCCCGCCGCTGATCTCCGACCAGGAGACGTTCGACGAGATCGAGCAGATCCTGCGCGCTACCCTGTCGGAGGCATGGACGAAGCTGTGACCCGCACCGCGCTCTTCAGCCGTGATCTTCAGTCGTGATCCCCGCCGCGATCTCCGTCGCGATCTTCCGCTGTGATCTTCCGCTGTGATCTTCCGTTGGAATGATCACGTACGGCCCCGGTACCGCCCGTTCGAGTGAGAAACGGCGGTTCGGGGCCGCGTACTGTCCGGTGTCCCGTCGCGTGCTGCCTAGCGTGCCCAGTGACCGATCGGCTCTGCTTTCGTTCCCCCGCATGGGGGATTCACGAATCTCGCACGGCATTTCTGATCCGAACCGAGGTGTACGCCATGGTGGCCCCACCGGACAACGACGTGCTCTGGGCACGCGCCCTGCACTTCCGGCACAACGACGGCTCACCCGGCCTGAGCGGGGTCTCGCTCGGCGTCGGGGAGGGCGAGATCCTCGCCGTCGGCGGCCCGCGAGGCAGCGGCAAGACGACCCTCCTGCAGTGCCTGTCCGGACTGGTGCCCGTGGCGGGCGGCGAGGTCTGGTTCAACAGCGTGCCCGTGCACACCATGAGGCCGGCCGCCCGCGAGCGACTGCGCCGGGAGCGCTTCGGCTGGATCGACCCGGCGCCGGTGCTCGTCCCCGAGCTGAACGTCTGGGAGAACGCCGCCCTCCCCCTGATGCTGCGCGGCATCGCCCGCCGCCCGGCCAGGGCGACGGCCCTGGAGTGGCTGGAGCGGCTCGACATCGGCGACAAGGCCCGCAAACACCCCGGGGACCTGGTGCACGCGGAGCGCCAGCGGGTCTGCATCGCCCGCGCCCTCGCCCCGGCTCCCTCGGTGCTGTTCGCCGACGAGCCGACCGCCCCGCTGCACCGCGCAGACCGGCGGCACGTCCTGCGCACGCTGACCACGGCGGCCCGTTCGCACGGCATCACGGTGCTCCTCGCCACCGCCGACGCGGACACCGCGGCCCTCGCCGACCGCACGGTGTCGCTGCTCGACGGGCGCCGGGTGCGCACCGTACACCTTCCTCCCGTCCCCGGGACCGCCGAGACGGAGGGCCGGGCCGCGTGCTCGCTCTCCATCTGACCCGAGGCGCCCGTCCGGCCGTCCAACTGCGCCGCCTCCTGGTCGCCGCGGCCTCGGCGGGCACGGGCTTTCTGCTGCTGTGCGCCCTCGGCCACGCGATCGGCCACCCGGGCACGCCGTCCGCCTCGCTGCTCCGGCTGGCCTGGTGCGCGGTCCCGCTGGCGGCCACGGTGCACTTCGCGGTCGCGGTGGCCCGGACCGACCCGGGGACCAGGCCCCGGCCCGGGCTCTCGGCGCTCGGCCTCGGTCCTGCCCGGCTGACGGCGATCTCCGTGGCGACCACAGCCCTGGCCTGCGCACTGGGGTCGGTGATCGCGCTGCTCGTCTTCCTCCACCTGCGCGGCGACCTCACCGGCGTACCCTTCGACGGCTCCGGCACCGACTTCCTGGCGGTCGGCCGACCGCTGCCGTTCCCGGCGACCCTGACACTGCTGACGCTGGTGCCGGTGAGCGCCTCGGCGGTGGTGGCGGTGGCACTGCGCCCGCGCGAGCGGGCGGCGGGACCGTCCCGTTCGGAGCGGACGGCGTACGGCCGCTTCGGCGCGTACCGTGCCACGGCGGCGCGGGAGACGTTCGGAGCGTACGGACGCTTCGGCAGGCATCTGGAGACGGCGGCCCACGGCCGCCGGCCGCCCGCCGCCCAGCAGCGAACGCCGGAGGAGGCACAGCCACAGGCCCAGGCACAGGCACAGGCCCAACAGGGTCGGCTGCGGGCGGATCTTCCGGGGCAGGACCCCGAGCCGGCGCACGGGCCGCACGGCACGGAGGGCGGCCCCGCTTCCACGGCGACGGTCCCGGCTCCCGGCGCCGGCACGGCGCCGTCCGGTCTCCCCTGGGGCATCGCGGTACTGGCCGTGGGCCTGGCCGTGGGGGCCTACGCGAGCCGTACCGGCGCCGGCACCGGCACCGCGCCCGGCGACCGGCCCGGCGCGTCGGCCGGTCCGATGCTGGCCGCCGTCGGCCTGATCCTGGCCGGTCCCGGTCTCACCCATCTGTGCGGCCGGCTGCTCCAGTCGGTCCGCCCGGGTGCCCTGCGCCTGCTGGCCGGGCGGCTCCTCATGACGGAGGCCACCAGGATCGGCCGTCCGCTGGGCGTGGTCTGCGCCGTGCTGTCGGGCGCGTACGCCATGGAGGCGCTGTACTACGCCGACGGTCCGTCGGCAGGCCCGCTCGCCCTGCTCGGCATGCTCCTGGTGACCGGCTG
This sequence comes from Streptomyces sp. NPDC005774, assembly GCF_042871645.1. Taxonomy (NCBI): domain Bacteria; kingdom Bacillati; phylum Actinomycetota; class Actinomycetes; order Kitasatosporales; family Streptomycetaceae; genus Streptomyces; species Streptomyces sp. NPDC005774. Next base: position 46,410 of record NZ_JBIAIV010000007.1, read on the forward strand.
CACCGTGGCGACGCTGCTGACGGCCGCTGTCGAGGCGAAGCAGGCGCACGCCGGTACCACGGCCGCGCTGCTGCGTCTCGGGGCTCCCGCCTCGACACCGCGCCGGGCCGCTGCGCTCAGGGCCGGCGCGCTCCTCGCCCTGTTCGGCCCGCTGACCGTGATCGTGGCCCGACTGTCGGCCCTGCCCCTGGCTCTCTGAGGCCGCGCACCCACACACCACGGGAACCCCGAAGAAAATCTCCGCGGGCGATGAGTTCCGTACGTACCCCCGGTCCACCCCCTCGAACGACACGGCACGGAACCGCCCGGGAACCGGCAGACCCACGGAAGAGACACCACCATGACGCAGCAGATGATCTTCGTGAACCTGGCCGCCAACGACCTCGAGGCCTCGAAGAAGTTCTTCACGGCGCTCGGCTACGGGATCAACGAACAGTTCAGCGACGAGAGCACCGCCTCCGTCGTGATCAGCGACACCGTCGTCGCGATGCTGCACACCAAGCAGCGCTACGCGGAGTTCACGAAGAAGGAGATCGCCGACTCCACCAGGACCAGCGAGGTGTTGCTGGCCCTGAGCTCCGAGAGCCGCGAGAAGGTCGACGAACTGGTCGAGAAGGCCCTCGCGGCGGGCGGCTCGGTCAGCAGGGAGACCCAGGACGAGGGCTTCATGTACGGCCGCGCCTTCGACGACCTGGACGGCCACACCTGGGAGGTCGTGTGGATGGACCCGTCCGCGCTGGAGGGCTGAGGGAACGGCCTGCGGCCGGAGGCGGGGACCCGCCGGGGAGGCTCCCAAGGCGTTGAAACGCCTGGGCAGTTAACGAATCGGTAAAACGATGACCTGCTATCGGCATATGCGTTGACACTACTTACGCGACGCTTATAGACCTGGGAGCCTCATGGGAGTGCTGATGTTTCATCAACACTCCCTCAACCCCCCGCATTTGCGTATCCCGTAAAGGACAAACGTGACAGTTCTGTCCGTATCGCACGGTACGGCCTCGCGCCGTACCGTCGCACGCACCGTACGCGCCCTCGGTGTCGTCTCCGCGTCGGCCGCACTCACCATCGGCCTCGCCGGCAGCGCGGCCGCGTGCAACATCAACGAGTTCTCGGCCGAGGCGAAGTGCGTCGGTGACAAGGGTGTCATCACCGTCACCGACGTCGACCCGGCGGGCGTGCCCGCCACCGTCACCGTGTTCCTGGAGAACAACGGCGCCGACGAGAAGAAGATCGGCGAGCAGGTCGTCAAGGGGTCCCGTGAGGGTGTCACCATCACCTTCGAGGAGGACTGGCAGCCCAACGCCGAATACCGCATCCACGTCAAGGCCAAGCCCTACGTGGACGAGGACATCAAGCCGAACCTGACCACCCCGGCCACGGCCTGCAAGGAAGAGGAGAAGCCCCCGGCTCCGTCGGAGCCCGCTCCGACGCCGTCGGACTCCGCCTCGACCCCGCCCGAGGACGAGGACGAGCCCGGCACGCCGACTCCGTCGGAGTCCGAGCCCGAGACCACCGCTCCGGCGGACACCTCGGACAACGCTCCGTCGCCCGCCGTCGGTGAGTCGAACCTCGCCGAGACCGGCGCCGACTCCAACACCGGCCTGATCGCCGGTATCGCAGCGGCCCTGGTCGCCATCGGTGGCGGTGCGATCTTCTTCGGCATACGCCGTCGCGGGGCGAACAGCGACAGCTGACGCCTCGAGGACATGAGGTGATGGCCCGTCCCAAAAGGGGCGGGCCATCACCATGCGGGAGCCGTCGCCCCTCCCGGCGATTCGCCTCACCCGAACGTCGCCCGTTCCAGCCAGAACTCCAGCAGCTCCCGGTCGCCCAGCACCTCCACCTCGGGTGCGTCGAGCGGCAGCCTTCGGTAGAAGGCGAGGAGCACGGAGGTGAGCGGGCCGCGGAGGGCGACCGTGGCCTTCTCGTGGCCGCGGCGCCAGGAGACACCCTCCTCGGTCAACTCGATGCTCCATTCCGCGTTCACCTCCGGGCCGGTGTCGACGGCGTGCAGATGGATGCTCCGGTGCGGGCCGCGCAACTCCCGCACCGTGTCCTCCGGCAGTGTCCGCTGCGCCCACTGCACGATCTCCAGCCACTCGTCGATCGCGTCGGCGGCGACATCGGGCGCGACCTCGTAGGGCAGCCCGGCGGCGAGGGTCGCGTCCGCGCGGTGCACGGTCATCTCGTGCGTCATACGACGGGCCCAGAACCCGGCGTTGCGGACCCCCGCCCAGCTCCACACCCCGGCGTCCGGCCCGGCCTCCCGCAGCGCCTCGACGAGCAGTTCGCCGGACTCGGCCAGCCACGCGTCCAGCGCGGTGGGTTCGCCCCGCACGCCGGGCCCGCCGAATCCCGGCACCCGCTCCTCGGGCATCTCCTCCTCGGCCCCGGTGCGCACCATCAGCGCGGCCCAGCGCAGAGCACCGCCGACATGCCGGACGAGCTGCTCCAGCGACCACTCCGGGGTGGTGGCAACCGTGCCGTCCAGATCGGCCCCCGAGGTCACCACGGACCGCAACCGGCCTACCTGGTCGGCGATTTCGTCGCAGTAGCGGTCGTGCGCGAGGGGTGTCATGCCACTCACCCTAGGCATGGCCGCTTACCCGAGCACGACAATTTCGGCCGCGTCGAACTCCACTCCGACCTCGTCCCCGACCTCCGGTGCCGCCCGGAGGGCGCAGGCGGCCTCCAGGAGGGGCCCGTCACCGTCCTCCGGCTGGAGGCTGACGGCGACATGGGTGCCGCGGAAGGTACGCGCGGTGACGGTGCAGCGCAGGTCCGCCCCGTCCGGGACCAGACGGACGCCAGCGGGCCGGACCAGCAGGGTGCGCGTGCCCTGCGGGGCGTCCGCCGGCACCGGGACCTTGCCCCAGGGCGTCACCGCGACGTCCGCGGTGATCGTCGCCTCGGTCACGTTCTCGAAGCCGAGGAAGCGGGCCACGAACGCGTCGGCCGGGCGCTGCCACACCTCGAGTGGCGTACCGGACTGGGCGATCCGCCCGTCCCGCATCACCACGACCCGGTCGGCCAGGGCGAACGCCTCACCCTGGTCGTGCGTCACGGCGAGCACGGTGGTGCCCAACCGGCCGAACAGCTCCCGCAGCTCGACGACGAGCCGCTCCCGCAGCGAGCGGTCGAGCTGGCCGAGCGGCTCGTCGAGCATCAGCAGCCGAGGGCTGGGCGCCAGCGCACGGGCCAGCGCGACGCGTTGCTGCTCTCCGCCGGACAGTGCGGCCACGGCCCGCCCTCCCGCCCCGGGCATCCCGACGAGTTCCAGCAACTCCCTTACACGGTCGGCCTGTCCGGTGCGGGACGCCCCGCGCATCCGCAGTCCGAAGGCCACGTTGCCGCCCACGTCCCGCTGCGGGAACAGCTGGTGGTCCTGGAACATCAGCCCGACCCCGCGCCGGTGTGCGGGCACGCCCGCCTGGTCCCGCCCGGCGAGCGAGATCCGCCCCGCGTCGAGGGGCTGCAGCCCGGCCACCGCCCGCAGCAGGGTGGACTTGCCACTGCCGCTGGGCCCGAGCACGCACACGATCTCGTGCTCGGCGACCTGGAGATCCACGGCGTCCAGGACCGCCCGCCCGCCGAAGCGGACGGTGGCACTCTCGAGGCTCAACAGCATCTAGAACTCCCCGGATCTGTCGGTCCGCAGCCGCTCGAGGACCAGCAGCGCCACCGCGCACACGATCATCAGAATCGTCGACAGGGCCATCGCCTGCCCGTAGTTGAGCTCCCCCGGCCGGCCCAGCAGCCGTGCCACGGCCACCGGCAGCGTCGGGTTGTCCGGCCGCGCGATGAACACCGTCGCCCCGAACTCCCCCAGCGACACCGCGAAGGCGAATCCCGCCGCGACGAGTACGGCCCGTCGCACCATCGGCAGGTCCACCTCCCGCCACACCCGCCACGGCGACGCCCCGAGCACCGCCGCCGCCTCCCGCAGCCGCACGTCCACGGCCCGCAGCACGGGCAGCATGGTCCGTACGACGAAGGGGACACCGACCAGCGCCTGCGCGAGCGGCACCAGGATCCAGGAGGAACGCAGGTCCAGGGGCGGCTCGTCGAGGGCGATCAGGAACCCGAAGCCGACGGTCACGGCGGACACCCCGAGCGGCAGCATCAGCAGGGCGTCGAAGCCCCGCACCAGCCGTCCCGCGTCCCGCCGGGTGAGCGCGACGGATGCCAGGGTCCCGATCACCACGGCGATGGCGGTGGCCGCGACCGCGTACCGCAGGGAGTTGCCGACCGCCTCGATCGGCGCGACCAGGAACACACCCCCGTCGTCGCGGGTCAGCGCCCGGTAGTGGCCGAGACCCGCGTCGCCGAAGGACCGTTCCACCAGCACCGCGAGCGGCAGGAGCAGCAGGACGGCGACGGTGGTGACGACCCCGGCGAGCAGCGCCCACTGCCCGGCGCCGTGCGGCCGCCGCGCGGTCCCGGAGGCATCCACCAGCCGCAGCGCGGTCTCCCGCCGCCGTACGGTCCAGGCGTGCAGGGCGAGAATCGCGCCCACCGCGACGAACTGGATCATCGTCAGGACGGCGGCGGTGGACAGGTCGAAGATCTCCGACGTCTGCCGGTAGATCTCCACTTCCAAGGTGGCGAAGGTGGGGCCGCCGAGGATCTGCACCACACCGAACGAGGTGAAGGTGAACAGGAAGACCATCAGCGCGGCGGCGGCCACCGCGGGCCCCAGTGCGGGCAGCGTGACGGTTCGCCAGGCCGTGAACCGGGAGGCGCCGAGCATCCGCGCGGCTTCCTCCTGCCGCGGGTCGAGCTGCCCCCACAGTCCGCCGACGGTCCGTACGACGACGGCGTAGTTGAAGAAGACGTGCGCCAGCAGGATCGCCCACACGGTGGTGTCCAGCCGCAGACCCCACAGCTCGTCGAGGAGCCCGCCGCGACCCACGAGCGCCATGAACGCCGTACCGACGACGACCGTCGGCAGCACGAACGGGACGGTGACCACGGCCCTCAGCAGCTGCTTGCCGGGGAAGTCGAAGCGGGCGAAGACGTATGCGCCGGGCAGGGCGATCAGGAGGGTGAGGGCAGTGGAGACCAGCGCCTGCCAGGTGGTGAACCACAGCACCTGGCGGACGTCGGACTGCCCCAGGACCTCCCCGATCCGCCCGAGCTGCCAGACCCCGTCGGCCTTCAGGCCTCGCGCGACGATCGCGGTGACGGGGTAGGCGAAGAAGGCGGCGAAGAACGCGACGGGCACGGCCATCAGACCCAGCCGCGCCGCGGTTCCACGCCGCCTCGCCGCGGCTCGGCTCACTTCAGTACGAGCGAGGTCCACGACTTGACCCACTGGTCGCGGTGGTCGGCGATCCTCGCCGGGTCCATGGTCTCGGGATCCTCGGCCCGCGGTCCGAACTCCGTGAACTCCCCGGGCACCCGGGCGGCCTCCCGCACCGGGTAGACGAACATGTTGAGCGGCATGTCCTCCTGGAACCGCTTGCTGATCAGGAAGTCGAGCAGCGCCTTGCCGCCCTCGGGGTTCTTCGCGTTGGCGAGCAGTCCCGCGTACTCCACCTGTCGGAAGCAGGTGCCCTCGGCGACGCCGGTGGGCGCGGTCTTCGGCTTCGGGTCGGCGTAGATCACCTCGGCGGGCGGCGAGGAGGCGTAGGACACCACCAGCGGCCGGTCGCCCTTGGCCTGCTTGCCGCCGGCCGAACCGGAGAACTCCTCGTTGTAGGCCTGCTCCCAGCCGTCGACCACCTTCACACCGTTGGCCTTGAGCTTCTTCCAGTAGTCCTGCCATCCCTCGTCGCCGTACTCCGCGGCGGTGCCGAGGAGGAAGCCGAGGCCGGGCGAGGAGGTGGAGGCGTTCTCCACGACCAGGAGATCCTTGTACTCGGGCTCGACCAGGTCGTCGAAGGTCCGCGGCGGGGTCAGGTCGCGCTCCTCGAACCAGGCCTTGTCGTAGTTGACGCAGACGTCGCCGGTGTCGACGGGCGTGACCCGGTGGCCGGCCCCGCCGACCCGGAACTCGGGAAGGACGAGGTCGGATTCCTTCGCCTCGTACGGCTGGAACAGCCCGTTGTCGAGGGCGCGGGACAGCAGGGTGTTGTCCACGCCGAAGAAGACGTCGCCCTGGGGGTTGTCCTTGGTCAGGATCGCCTTGTTGACGGCCGACCCGGCGTCGCCGTCCTCCAGGACCTTGAGTTTGTAGCCGGACTCCTTCTCGAAGGCGGCGAGGACGTCCTTGGACGCGGCCCACGAGTTGTGGCTGACGAGGGTCACGGTCTTCGACCCGCCGCCGCTCCTGCCGCCGCCGTCGTCGCCGCCGTCGGACGAACCGCAGGCGGACAGCGTGACCAGACCCAGCCCGACAGCCAGGATCGTGACCTTCTTGGTGATGTTCACCGGTTTTTTCCTCCTGGGAGTGACCAGGAAGAGACGCGGCCCTGCCCGGGACCCCTCACAGGTGTCCCGGGCAGGGCGCAACAGCTCGAGTGATGACCGATCTCCCTACCCAGAATGACCTGGGCGAGGTTCGGAGGGTCTGCGGCCGATGCCGCACTCTCAGCGCTGTAGCGCTCCCCTGTCGGAAAATGAACGTGTGTTACCCGGTATGCAGTTGTTGCTCCTGTGCCGGCCAGGCTACCTCTCGCTCGCGGCGAGCTGACCACAGGCCCCGTCGATCTCCTGCCCCCGGGTGTCCCGGACCGTCACCGGCACACCGTGCGCGGCGATCGCGTCCACGAACGCCTTCTCGTCCTCGGGCCGCGAGGCGGTCCACTTGGAGCCGGGCGTCGGGTTGAGCGGGATGAGGTTGACGTGCACGGGCCTGCCCTTGAGCAGCCGCCCCAGCCTGTCACCGCGCCACGCCTGGTCGTTGATGTCCCGGATCAGCGCGTACTCGATGGACAGCCGCCGCCCGGACCTGGCCGCGTACTCGAACCCGGAGTCCAGGACCTCGCGCACCTTCCACCGCGTGTTCACGGGGACGAGGGTGTCACGCAGTTCGTCGTCGGGTGCGTGCAGGGAGATGGCGAGGCGGCACTTGAAGCCCTCGTCGGAGAACCGGTTGATCGCCGGCACGAGCCCGACCGTCGACACGGTGATCCCGCGCTGGGACAGCCCGAGGCCGTCCGGCTCGGGGTCGGTCAGGCGGCGGATGGCACCCACGACCCGGTTGTAGTTGGCGAGCGGCTCGCCCATCCCCATGAAGACGATGTTGCTCAGCCGCGCCGGCCCACCGGGAACCTCTCCGTCCCGCAGCGACCGCATCCCGTCCACGATCTGGTGCACGATCTCCGCGGTGGACAGGTTCCGGTCGAGACCGGCCTGCCCGGTCGCACAGAACGGGCAGTTCATGCCACAGCCCGCCTGCGAGCTGATGCACATCGTCACCCGGTCCGGGTACCGCATGAGCACCGACTCGACGAGGGTCCCGTCGGACATCTTCCACAGCGTCTTGCGGGTGGTGCCCTGGTCGGTGGACAGGTGCCGGACGACCGTCATCAGCTCGGGAAGCAGCGCCTCCCGCAGCCTGGCCCGCGACCCGGCGGGAATGTCGGTCCACTGCTCCGGATCGTGCGCGTACCGCGCGAAGTAGTGCTGCGAGAGCTGCTTGGCCCGAAACGGCTTCTCACCGGCCGCTGCGACCGCCTCCTTGCGCTCGGCGGGCGTGAGGTCGGCAAGGTGCCGCGGCGGCTTCTTGGATCCGCGCGGCGCGACAAAGGTCAGTTCTCCGGGCTTAGGCATGGCTGTACCAGTGTCGCAGATCCAACCGGGTGACCGCGCGGACCGGCCGAGGCGCCCGGAATCGGTCAGAACAGGCCGCCGACCAGGGCCGCGACCCATGAGCCGTAGTTCTTCCAGCGGTGGGACATACGGCAGTACAGGCGCGGTTTGCGCCGCCCGCCCTGGTCGATCAGGGTGTCGCACCACCGGCATGACAGGTCACCCCGGTATCTGCCGTCCGCCCCGAGCCGTGCCTGCGCCATCGCGGAACCCTACCGATGCGCGCACACGCCGGACAGGAGGGAATTGGGGCGGACGTGCTCGGGCCGGCCGAGCCCTTCCTTCGACGGGACGAGCCCCGCGCACGATGCCGATGTGCGCGGGGCTCGAATGACGCCGGAGGCGGACGGTCGGCTCCCTACGAAGACCACCAGCAGCAACCACACCACCGGAGCCGTCGGCAGCAGAGAGTCCAGGCAGTCCATGATGTATCCATGTGCGGCCGGCGCCGCGCGATGCCGTGACCTTCCCTCACCCCGACCCTACGAAGACCACCAGCAGCAACCACACCACCGGAGCCGTCGGCAGCAGAGAGTCCAGGCGGTCCATGATGCCGCCGTGGCCGGGCAGCAGTGTGCCCATGTCCTTGATGCCGAGGTCCCGCTTGATCATGGACTCGCCCAGGTCACCGAGGGTGGCGCTGACCGAGACGGCGAGCCCGAGCAGCAGCCCCTGCCACCAGGTGCCGTCGTCGATCAGGAACTGCATGCACAGCGTGCCCGCCACCATGGCGAAGGCGACCGCGCCCAGCAGGCCCTCGCGGGTCTTGCCGGGGCTGATGCGCGGGGCGAGCTTGTGCGTGCCGAAGCGCCAGCCGACGGCGTACGCACCGGTGTCGGCGACGACCGTGATCACTATGAACGTCAGCACCCGCCAGGGCCCGTCGTCCGCGGCCAGCATCATCGACACGAAGGTCGCCAGGAACGGTACGTAGAACGCGGCGAAGACCCCCGCCGTGACGTCCCTGAGGTAGTTCTCGGGCGGTTGGGCCATCCGCCAGACCAGTATCGCCAGCGCGGTGAGCGCCATCGCGATCCACGCGCCGTCGCTGCCCCAGACGTATCCGGCGACGATCATGGCCGCACCACCGACGGCAAGCGGCACGAGCGGCGCCTTGATGCCCTTGCGCTCCTCCAGCCGCTTCGTCAGCTCCCGCAGGCCCACCACGATGGCGACGGTGACGACGCCGACGAAGACGGCCTTGACGACGAACAGCGACACGGCGACCAGCGCACAGAGCCCGACACCGACCCCTATCGCGGCACGCAGATCGCGCCCCGCGCTCTTCTTCTGCGGCGGGGGCACCGGCTGCGGGGCGTCGGGCATGGACTCCGGATTCTGCGGCATCTCCCCAGGACGGGGACGCGCCCGTGTCGGCTCGTCTCGGAACAGGGGGCCGCTCGGCCGAGCAGCCCCCTGGTCCATCTCCTGACCGCCGCCGTGTTCGGGTGCGCCGGGCACGACCGGCATGGGGCGAGTCTGCTGCGCGTGATGCGCGTCGTACGGGGGACCCGCCGGGACAGCTCCCTGGACGGGCCCATGGTCGGGCGGCCCCCAGTCCCCGGCCTGCGGCGGCGCCCCCCAGGAAGATTCGTTCATCAGACCTCGAGCAGTTCCGCTTCCTTGTGCTTCAGGAGCTCGTCCACCTGGGCGACATACTTCGCGGTGGTGTCGTCGAGCTCCTTCTCCGCCCGGCGTCCCTCGTCCTCGCCGACCTCGCCATCCTTGATCATCTTGTCGATGCCGTCCTTGGCCTTGCGGCGCACGGCGCGGATGGAGACCTTGGCGTCCTCGCCCTTGGTCTTGGCGACCTTGATGAAGTCGCGACGGCGCTCCTCGGTCAGCTCCGGGAACACCACGCGGATGATGTTGCCGTCGTTGCTCGGGTTGACGCCCAGGTCGGAGTCGCGGATGGCCTGCTCGATGTTGCGCAGTGCGCTCTTGTCGAACGGCGTCACCACGGCCATGCGCGGCTCGGGCACGGAGAACGAGGCCAGCTGGTTGATCGGCGTCAGCGCGCCGTAGTAGTCGGCCACGATCTTGTTGAACATCGCCGGGTGCGCACGACCGGTGCGGATCGCGGCGAGGTCCTCCTTGGCGACCACGACGGCCTTCTCCATTTTCTCCTCGGCCTCGAGGAGGGTCTCTTCGATCACCACTTGCTCCTGCGTGTCTTGAGTAGGCCCGGCCGCGGTTCCCTGTCGGGGCGGCGGCCGGCTGCGTCGCGTCTTCTTCCTGCACGGTTCCCGACCGGCGGGACATTGTCCATCCCCCGGCCCGGCCCGCCCCGTCCGTCCCCCGAGGGTGTCGCCCCTCGGACGGGTGCTTGTGGTCCGGTCACTTCCGGTCCGTCGGGTCACCCACCAGCGTGCCGATCTTCTCACCCTTGACGGCGCGCGCGATATTGCCCTCCGCCAGCAGTTCGAAGACGACGATGGGGAGCTTGTTGTCGCGGCACAGGGTGACGGCCGTGGCGTCGGCGACCTTCAGATCACGCGTGATGACCTCGCCGTACCCGAGGTGGTCGAACTTCACCGCGTCGGGGTTGGTCTTCGGGTCGGAGTCGTAGACCCCGTCCACCCCGTTCTTCCCCATCAGCAGGGCCTCGGCGTCGATCTCCAGGGCACGCTGGGCGGCGGTGGTGTCGGTGGAGAAGTACGGCATGCCCATGCCGGCGCCGAAGATGACCACGCGGCCCTTCTCCAGGTGCCGTACGGCCCGCAGCGGGATGTAGGGCTCGGCGACCTGGCCCATGGTGATGGCGGTCTGGACCCTGGAGTCCACGCCCTCCTTCTCCAGGAAGTCCTGGAGTGCGAGGCAGTTCATCACGGTGCCGAGCATGCCCATGTAGTCCGAGCGGGCCCGGTCCATGCCGCGCTGCTGGAGTTCGGCACCGCGGAAGAAGTTGCCGCCGCCGATGACGATGGCGATCTCGGCGCCGTCACGGACGACCGCCGCGATCTCGCGTGCGACGGCGTGCACCACGTCGGGATCGACGCCCAGGCCTCCGCCACCGGAGAAGGCCTCTCCGGACAGCTTCAGCAGAAACCGTCCGTGCACTGTGCCGTCGTCGCTCTTCTCAGCCTTGGTCATCGGGGATCCCGCCTCTTTCACCTGTTGCACATACGAAGGAGGCCACTGCCGGTGGGGTGGGGTACGCATCCCATGCGGCAATGGCCTCCTCGTCAGATCTGCTGTCGTCCGGCACGCGCGCGTGACGGCGTGTCCGAACGACTGCCGACGACCCTATAGGGGTCGCACGCCCGTCGCGGTACGGACTCAGATGCCGACCTTGATGCGCGTGAAGCGCTTCAGGGTGACACCGGCCTCGTCCAGGACCTTCTGGACGGACTTCTTGTTGTCCAGCGCGTAGGGCTGGCCCAGCAGGGTGGCGTCCTTGAAGAAGCCGTTGAGGCGACCCTCGACGATCTTCGGCAGGGCGGCCTCGGGCTTGCCCTCCGCGCGGGTGGTCTCCTCGGCGACGCGGCGCTCGGTCTCGATGACCTCGGCCGGCACGTCCTCCTTGGAGAGGTACTGCGGCGCGAAGGCGGCGATGTGCTGGGCGACGCCCTTGGCGACCGCAGCGATCTCGTCGGTCTGCTTGTCGAACTCGACGAGAACACCGATCTGCGGGGGCAGGTCGGGCATCGTGCGGTGCATGTACGCCGAGACGTAGCCGTCGGTGAACTGGGCGAAACGGTCCAGGACGATCTTCTCGCCCAGGTTGGCGTTGGCCTCGTCGACGTACGCCTGGACCGTCTTGCCGGCCTCGATCTCGGAGGCGAGCAGGGCCTCGATGCCGGCCGGGGAGGTCGCGACGACGTGCTCGGCAATGGCGTTGGCCACGGCCTGGAACTTCTCGCCCTTGGCGACGAAGTCCGTCTCGCACTTCAGCTCGACGAGGACGCCGGAGGAGTTGTCGTCAGCGATGATCGAGACCACGGCGCCGTTCTCGGCGGAGCGGCCCTCGCGCTTGGCGACGCCCTTCTGGCCCTTGATACGGAGCGCCTCGACGGCCTTCTCGACGTTGCCCTCGGCCTCGTCCAGCGCCTTCTTGCAGTCCATCATGCCGGCGCCGGTGAGCTCCCGGAGCTTCTTGACGTCGGCGGCGGTGTAGTTCGCCATGAGTCTGTGATTCTTTCTCGAAGTCTGGAGAATCGGAGATCTGCGGGGTCTGCGGTCCACAGTGGACTGTCCGAGCTGGGGAACCGTGACACGCCGCGCACCTACGGGGGAACGGCGGGAGCGGTGGAGGTACCTCCCATGCCCTTCAGGCAATGGGGGATCATGTCACCCGCTCCCGCCGTCATCAGCACTGACGGGCAGCTCAGGCCTGGTCGGCCTCGGCGGCCGGGGCGGCGTCGGCCGCGGGGGCCTCCTCGGCCGGCTTCTCGGCCTCGGCCTCGGCGGCGGCCGGGGCGTCGGCAGCCGGAGCAGCGTCGGCCTCGGCGGCGACCGGGGCGTCGGCGGCGGGAGCCTCGGCGGGCTTCTCGGCCTCGGCCTCGGCGGCGGCCGGGGTCTCGTCGGCCTTCTTCTCACCCTCGAGCAGGTCACGCTCCCACGCGGCGAGGGGCTCGCCGGCGGCCTTCTCGCCCTTGCCCTCGGTGGCGACACCGGAGCGGGAGATGAGGCCCTCGGCGACCGCGTCGGCGATCACGCGGGTGAGCAGGGTGACGGAGCGGATCGCGTCGTCGTTGCCCGGGATCTTGTAGTCGACCTCGTCGGGGTCGCAGTTGGTGTCGAGGATGGCGACGACCGGGATGTTGAGCTTCCGGGCCTCGCCGACCGCGATGTGCTCCTTCTTGGTGTCCACGATCCAGACGGCGCTGGGCACCTTCTGCATCTCGCGGATACCGCCGAGGGTCTTCTCCAGCTTGGCCTTCTCGCGGGAGAGGACCAGCAGCTCCTTCTTGGTGAGGCCGGAGGCGGCCACGTCCTCGAAGTCGATCTGCTCGAGCTCCTTGAGGCGCTGCAGACGCTTGTAGACGGTCGAGAAGTTGGTGAGCATGCCGCCCAGCCAGCGCTGGTTGACGTAGGGCATGCCGACGCGGGTGGCCTGCTCCGCGATGGCCTCCTGCGCCTGCTTCTTCGTACCGACGAACATGACCGTGCCGCCGTGGGCGACGGTCTCCTTGACGAACTCGTAGGCGCGGTCGATGTACGACAGCGACTGGAGCAGGTCGATGATGTAGATGCCGTTGCGCTCCGTGAAGATGAAGCGCTTCATCTTCGGGTTCCAACGACGGGTCTGGTGACCGAAGTGGACGCCGCTCTCCAGCAGCTCCCGCATCGTGACGACGGCCATAGCCGTATCTCCTTGATTTTCTCGGTTGTGCCGCGGGAGCCGGCGGCTCCCGCGCCTGACGCCCACGACGCGCCATTGCCACGAAGGACCGAGGGGCGCTGACACCGGGAGCGGTCGTGACCAGTCCTGATGTCGGGGCGTGCGAAGTCGACCCGGTGACCCGGGTCGCCACCAGAAGTGTACGGGACCCGCGGGGCACTGGGTGACGCCGTTGTCCACAACCGGGTGGTGATCCACAGGTCCGGGCCGTGATCGCGGATTCCGGGGAGGCTCTCCGGCATGCGAATGAGCCGATTTCCGAGGACATGGGCGCGCCTGATCGTCCTGCTGGTCCTGACCCCGACGGCCCTGCTGCCGCCGCCATCGGCACTGCCGGCGGCACTGCCACTACTGCTCACGGCCGGCACCGGGGACCCGGCCGTGGCTGGGGCTGGGGCTGGGGCTGGGGCTGGGGCTGGGGCTGGGAACCCGGCCGGGGACACTGCTCCGGCCCCCGGTACCGGGGCCCCGGACGCCGAGCCCGGAGTGCCGGCCGTCGGACGGGTCTGGCCCGTGGAGGTACGGCCCCGGGTGCTGCGGGGCTGGGAACCGCCGGAGACCCCGTACGGGCGCGGGCACCGGGGAGTGGACCTGGCGGCGGCGCCGGGGACACCGGTGCGGGCGGTGGCTGCGGGCCGGGTCTCCTTCGCCGGACAGGTGGCCGGGCGGGGCGTCGTCTCGGTGGAGCTGTCGGGCACGGGGACGCCGCCGCTGCGTACCACCTACGAGCCGGTCCTCCCGTCGGTGGAGAAAGGGGCCGAGGTGGCGCCGGGCGAGGTGATCGGCACGGTGGCGGCGACGGCCCCGGAGAAGAGCCCCCACTGCGCCGCCCCCTGCCTTCACTGGGGCCTGCTCAGAGCGGACGTCTACCTCGACCCGCTCGCCCTGCTCCCGCCCTGGCTCCTGCGCGACGGCCCGCCGAGGCTCCTCCCGGTCCTCGGCCTGCCGGTACCCGAGTGACCGGCCGGGCGGGCTGCGACGGGAGGCCGGGACGGTGGGGCGGCGGCCGTCAGGGCCGGACGCCGCGCAGGGTCATGGCGACCGCCGCCTCCGTGATCGTCTCCGGGTGTTCGGCGGCGCCGAGTTCGATGCGGCGCACCGCTGCGTCGACCACGCCCTGGAGCAGCATCGCCGCGAGCCGGGGCTGGTCGTGACCCAGTTCGCCCAGGGCCTCGACGATCATCGCGATGAGGCCGCCGTGTGCCGCGCGGATCTTCTCCCGGGCACCCGCGTCGAGTTCGCTCGCGGAGATCGCCACCACGGCCCGGTGACGCCGGTCCCCGACCAGTTCCAGCTGCTTGCGGACGTACGCCTCGATCTTGGCCTCGGCTCCGTCGGCCGCGGCCATCGCCGTCTCCACCTCGGCCGCCCAGACCGGGAAGTCGACCTCGCACAGTTCCTCGACGACAGCCGCCCGGGACCGGAAGTACTCGTAGACGGACGAGCGCGCCAGGCCCGTGCGCTCGGCGAGGGCGGGGAAGGTCAGCGCCTCCGTACCGCCCTCGGACAGCAGGGAGCGTGCCGCGTCCAGCAGGGCGGCGCGTTGCATCGACCGGTGCTCGGCCACGGAGGCCGCTCGAATCCTTGGCACGCCACCACTTTACGGACGCGCCGCGCGGGGCGGGAGTCCCCGGCCGAAACCGCAGGTCGCACGGCCGTATCCGGCCGCCGGGCCCGGCGGCCGGCTCGGCCGGCAGGTCGAACCGGCCGGCTCAGCCCCGGAAACTCGCCAGCTTCGCCCTGAGCTGGAGCACGGACTTGGTGTGGATCTGGCTGACCCTGCTCTCGGTGACCCCCAGCACATGGCCGATCTCGGCCAGGGTGAGCCCCTCGTAGTAGTACAGCGTGACCACGGTCTTCTCCCGTTCCGGGAGTGTGTTGATCGCCCGCGCCAGGAACCGTCGCAGCTCCCGGTCCTCGGCCACTTCCACCGGGTTGTCGGCGGCGGTGTCCTCCAGGGTGTCCATCAGACTGAGCCGGCCGCCGCCGTCGCCCCCGGCATGCAGCAGCTCCTCCAGGGCGACGACGTTGGCGAGCGACAACTGGCTGAAAACCGCGTGCAGCTCGTCCACGGCAATGCCCATCTCCGCGGCGACCTCGCTCTCCGTCGGCGTACGCCTGAGCCGTGCCTCCAGCGTCGCGTACGCCCGCTCGACCTTGCGCGCCTTCTGCCGCACCGAGCGCGGAATCCAGTCCAGGGCCCGCAGTTCGTCGATCATCGCGCCCCTGATGCGGGTGATCGCGTAGGTCTCGAACTTGATCTCCCGGTCGACGTCGAACTTCTCGATCGCGTCGATCAGCCCGAACACCCCGGAGGAGACGAAGTCCGCCTGGTCGACATTGGGCGGCAGCCCCACACTGACCCGGCCCGCGACGTACTTCACCAACGGCGAGTAGTGCAGGATCAGCTGCTCCCGCAGCCGCTCGTCGCCCGTCGCCTTGTACGACCGCCACAGCTCGTCGAGCGTCGAGGGAGCGGGCGGCCGCACGCTGCCACCGTCGCGGGCGGCTGGGTGGATCGCCGCCCGGTCGGACCCGGAGGTGTGCTGGGGCATTCGTCGCCTTGTGCCGTTCTGCAGTGGACTGGCTACTGCCTGGGTGAGCTGTCTCTCTGATGCCGAGCTGCCTGCCTGTGCCGCTTGCCCGTATCGCCTGCGGTATCGCCTGCCGGGCGTCCTTCCCCGCTGTCGTTCCGTGCCGGGACGCTTGCGAGCGTAGCGTGACTATGGGGTCGCGGTGTGCGAGGAGGTGAGGTCGGGGCGGGTGCGAGGGGCTCCCGCACACCACCCCACCGGGTGAACCACGTCGCTCTGTGTGATCACCCGGGTGCTCCAACTGACGTATTTTCCAAGGGCTGTGGCCGTTCCCCCGGACGGCCGAACACTCTGCGTCAGGGGACCCCGGAACCGTCGTCGGCCGGGATCACCGCCTGGCGTGTCAACTTCCAGCCGTCGCCGTGTCGTTCGACGTAACCAAGTGCTCGCAGTTCGTACAGTCTCGCGATCGCGTCGTCCCGGGTGGTCCGTGCATCGCACGCGATCCCGTCGGCGAGGGCCGCGCCGCGCGCGGGCAGCGCGTCGAGGACCTGGCGGGCAGTGGGTGGCAGCAGGTCCCGGGGCAGCACCGGCCCACGTCGTTCCGGGGCCAGTTCACCCATGTCCCCGACCAGTTCGACGATCTCCGCGGCATCGGTGACCAGTACCGCGCCCTGTCTCAGCAGTTCGTGCACCCCGGCCGAGCGTCCGCTGGTGGCCGGTCCCGGTACTCCCATCGTGTGACGTCCGAGGTGCCCGGCCGCCCTGGCTGTCACCAGGGAGCCGCTGCGGTGCGCGGCTTCGACGACCACGGTGCCCCGGGTGAGTGCGGCGATGACCCGGTTGCGGAGGATGAACCTGCTCGGAGTCGGGTGATCGCCGGGCGGCAACTCGCCGATGACCAGACCCTGTTCCGCGATCCTGGTGATCAGCCCCGTGTGTCCGCGCGGGTAGGGCCGATCGACGCCGCAGGCGAGTACGGCGACGGTGGCACCGCCCGAGCCGAGCGCTCCGCGGTGAGCGGCGCCGTCGACCCCGTAGGCGCCGCCGGAGACCACGACCCAGCCGCGCTCGGCGAGCTCGGCGGCGAGGGTGGCGGCCATGTGGGCGCCGTACTCGGTGCAGGCGCGGGCGCCGACGACGGCGACCGAGCGCAGCGCCCACATCCGCAGGTCGGCGGGGCCGCGCACCCACAGCCCGAGGGGCCGGCCGTCCCCCAGGTCGTCGAGCTGCCGGGGCCACTCGGCCGTCCCGGGGTACACGAACCGCACCCCGGCGCTCCGCGCGACGGCGAGGTCCCGGCCGGGGTCGGCCCGCTCGGCCCGCGCCAGCAGCCCGGCCCAGCGCCGGCCGCTCGCCCCCTGCAACGGTTCGCCCCCTGCCCGCAGCCGCGCCGCCACCTTCCGCGCGCCCAGCTCCCGCACCCACCGCCCGCCGGTCTCGTCGCCGGGTTCGACCACGCGCGTGAGGAAGATCCGGGCAAGGAGTTCGCCGTCCACGGGTCCTTCCACGGGCTCGGCTGCGAACCCGGCTGCGCCGCTCATGTCAGAGCCCCGATCGCCATGGGCACCCCGCGCGGGACGCCGGTGCGCAGGTGCAGGGCGAGAGCGACGTCCCTGGCGTCGGGCCGGTCGCGGCCGACCAGGTCGGCAACGGTCCACGCGACCCGCAGCACCCGGTCGAGTCCACGCGCGCTGAGCACGCCTCGCTCCAGGCTCCGCTCGGCGTCGTCCATCGCGCCGGGTGCCGCGTGCCAGCGGTTGCGCAGCTCCCGTCCGGGGATGTCACTGTTGGTGCGCCACGGGGTGCCCGCGAGCCGCCTCGCGGAGCGTTCCCGGGCTGCGCGCACCCGGTCGGCGACCGTGGCGGTGGACTCGCCGCAGGCGCCGTCGGCGGTCAGTTCGGCGCGGGTGACGCGCTCGGCCTCGACCCGCAGGTCGACCCGGTCGAGCAGCGGGCCGGACAGCCGGGCCTGGTAACGGCGGATCGTCGAGGGCGGGCACTCGCACAGGGTGTCCTTCGGCGAGAAGCGGCCGCAGGGGCAGGGGTTGGCGGCGAGCACCATGAGGAACCTCGCCGGGAAGCGCACCACGCCCGAGCTCCGCGCGATGACGACGTGCCCGGCCTCCAGCGGCTGGCGCAGGGCGTCCAGGGCGTGGCTGCCGAACTCGGGGGTCTCGTCCAGGAAGAGCACGCCCCGGTGCGCGAGCGACACGGCTCCGGGGCGGGCCATACCGGGGCCGCCGCCGACGAGCGCCTGCATGGTGGCCGAGTGGTGCGGGGCACAGTAGGGGGCGGTGTCGATCAGGGGTTTGTCCGGGGGCAGCAGGCCGGCCACCGAGTGCACGGCGGTGACCTCCAGGGACTCCTGCCGGTCGAGCGGGGGCAGGAGTGAGGGCAGCCGTTCCGCGAGCATGGTCTTGCCCGCTCCCGGCGGCCCCTCGAGGAAGAGGTGGTGTCCGCCGGCCGCCGCCACCTCCACCCCGGTCCGCGCCGGGAGCTGGCCGACGACGTCCGCGAGGTCGTGGCCGGTGTCGTACTGTGCCGCGCCGGTGCTGTGCATGCCGGTGGCCGCGCCGGTGCCGGGCATCCGCAGTCCGGCGAGGAGCGGGTCGGGCCGTCCTTGGTGGGCGGGTTCCTCCTCGGGCACCGGCTCGTCGGTGAGGAAGGCGATCAGCTGGCGCAGGCTGCGGACGCCCAGCACGGACACGCCCGGCACCAGCGAGGCCTCGGCGGCGGCGCACTCGGGCACCACGACCTGTTCGTACCCGGCGTCGGCCGCCGCGACGACCGCGGGCAGCGTGCCCCGGACCGGCCGCACCCTGCCGTCCAGGCCCAGCTCGCCGATCATCACGAGGTCGGCGAGCACCCGTGGGTCGATCCGCTCGGCGGCGCCCAGGACGGCGCTGGCGACCGCCAGATCGAAGCCGCTGCCCGCCTTCGGCACCGACGCCGGGCTGAGCCCCACGGTGAGCTTCTTCTGCGGCCATTCCGCCCCGGAGTTGACGACCGCTGCCCTGACCCGGTCGCGGCTCTCCGTCAGGCTCTTGTCCGGCAGCCCCACCAGCGTGAACGCCGCCACTCCCGGTTCCAGGTCGGCCTGGACCTCCACGACCACGCCCTCGACGCCGACCAGCGCCACCGAGCACGTACGGGCGAACCCCATCTCAGGCCACCCCCCGGACATGCTCCACCCGGGGCGCGCCACGCTTCGGCAGCAGGACGCCGACCAGGTCGATGCGGACGCCTCCGGGCGGTGCTCCTCCGTGTTCCTGGAGCCGGCGTTGCGCCAGGCCCCGAAGGCGGTCCGCCTTGGCGGGGGTGATCGCCTCCATGGGGTGCTGGAAGGACGTGGCCCTGCGGGTCTTCACCTCGCAGACGACGAGGACGTCGCCGTCCCTGGCCACGATGTCGATCTCGCCGGTCCTGCCGCAGCGCCAGTTGCGCTCCAGGACCGTCATTCCGGCCTGCTCCAGCCGCCGCGCGGCCAGCGCCTCGCCGTACCTGCCGAGTGCGTTGCGTGCCTGCTGTTGGGGATTCATGTCGGCACCACCTCCGGCACCAACCGTCACGCGGCCGGCCGTCCGGAGTGGATCTTGGTGGACAACCCGGCGGTTGTGGAAAACTCCGTCACCCGCCGGGGTGCGTCATGCCCCCGCCGGGCCTTCGGATCACCCGCTCGGGAGCTCCAGGTCGCTCTTGTTGAGCTCCTCGATGTTCACGTCCTTGAATGTCAGGACGCGCACCTGCTTCACGAACCTGGCCGGCCGGTACATGTCCCAGACCCAGGCATCCGCCATGGACACCTCGAAGAACACCTCACCCTGGACCGAGTGCACCTGCATCTCGTAGTCGTTGGTCAGATAGAAGCGGCGCTCGGTCTCGATCACATATTTGAACAGACCGACGACGTCGCGGTACTCCCGGTAGAGCTTCAGCTCCATCTCGGTCTCGTACTTCTCGAGGTCCTCGGCGCTCATGGCATGTTCCCCTTCACCCGTGCGATCCCACCATTGTGCGCCAGTCCCGGGGACCGCCGTCCCCGAACCGGGCCGACCCGCCGGACGCCGCCGGACGGCCCCCGGGGCCTGCGGCTAGACGATCTCGGTGTCCAGGGTCACGGGTCCGGCCGGGGGACCCTCGTCGAGCAGGGTGCGCAGCAGCTCGGCAAGTCTCGTCGGGTACACCGTCTCATGGGCCCGAGCCAGTTCCGGGCATGTCCACCAGCGTGATCCGATGACACTGCGCCGCTCCAGCTCGGTCAGTGCCGTGGCTCCGGTGGCCGTCCTCGTGGTGCGGGCGAGGTAGTACCACTCGTCCTGGTCCCAGCGGCGGCCCGCGAACGGAAAGGAGCACGTCCGCCGCCACAGCACGGGCCCCAGCTCCACCTCCGTGATGCCGGTCTCCTCCGCGAGCTCCCGCAGCGCCGCCTGTTCACGGGTCTCGTCGCCCTCCACGCCACCGCCGGGTGTGAACCACCAGTCGTCGGCGGGGTCGTCCGGCTCATGGCCGTGCAGTAGCAGGATGCGGTCCCTCGGGTCCAGCAGGACGACGCGGGCGACCCTGCGCAGCCCGCCTCCGCCTCCGCTCCCGCCCTCGCCCTCGCCCTCGTAGGAATCGCCGGTGGCGTGGGGCGTCTCAGCGGGCACCGCCCGCCCTCGCTTCCACGTCCGCACGACGAGCCCGGGAGGCGTCGGCCCACTGTGCGAGCGGACCGTACGCGGCCCCGCCGAGGATGAGCACGGCCCCGCCGATGGCCATGGCGACGACCGTCGGCAGTGGCCCCGGCGCGGAGAGGTCTCCGAGTTCCTCGAAGCCTGTCGGGGTCTTCAGCATGCCGTCCATCGGCCAGACCACCGCGTCGACCCGGGCCTCGACCGCCTCGCGGGAGACGGTGCCGTTCGCGGCGTCGGTGAGATGGGAGGTCGAGTCCAGGGAGCCGCTTCGCTCGTCACCGAGCAGGAACAGGCGTCCCTTCGGCACGGTCACCTCCGGGAAGGCGCCCAGCCCGGTCGCCTCGTCCTCGGAGAGATACGGCTCGTCGATCTCCGTAGCGTTGACCTTCAGCGTGCCGTCCTGCCCGGTGGAGACGGTGTCCCCGCCGACGGCGACCACCCGCTTGACGACCGGTACGTCCGCCCAGTCGGCGTCCTCGAAGACCACGACGTCGCCGCGGCGGACGTCGCCGCCGTCGACGCGCTGGGCCAGCACCCGGTCGCCGGCCCCGATCGTCGGCGCCATCGAGGGGGTGGGCACGGTGTACGGCAGGTACACCAGCGCTCCCCAGACGAACCCTCCGAGGAACAGCGCCAGGCCCAGCGCCACGGCCAGTGAGGACAGTCGCTGCCCGGTCCGGCTGCCCGCCGGGCCCCGGCCCGCACCGCCGCCCCACGAAGCCGTACGTGTCGTGCTCCGACCAGTCATGGGCGGCACCCTACCCGGCTACCGGACCGGGTCAGCCCCTCCTTCGGGCAGCCGGCTCTGCGTCCGCCCGCAGACTGAGGCTCTGGGTCCGCCCGCAGACTCAGGACTTGGGACCGTCCTCGCGCCGGCGGTCCCACCTGCGCCGCCACAGCACCAGCGGCACCGCACCCACGAGTGCGACCCCCTGGGGGGCCACCGTCAGCGCCGCGGAGGCCGATGCCGGAGCGCTCAGCGCCGGCTGGTCGAAGATGTCCGGGACCTCGAGCATGCCCCAGCGGCCGACCGGCCAGGCGATGACGACGGCACGGCCGACGACGTCGCTCACCGGGACCATGCCGTGGTTCTTGTCGGCCTGGTTGTAGCGGGAGTCCCGGGAGTTCTGCCGGTGGTCGCCCATGACCCAGATCTTGCCCTCGGGAACCTCGACCTTGAACTGGCCGCCCTGGTCGTCCTGGCTGCACGGGGTGTTGCCCGGGTAGACGTAGTCCGCCTCGTTCAGGGCGACGCCGTTGACCGTCAGCGGGCCGGTGCCCTTGCACTCGACGACGTCGCCGCCGACCCCGATGACCCTCTTGATCAGGTCCTTCTCCTCCGCGGACGGCATCAGGCCGATCCAGCTGAGGACCTTCTGCAGCGGGTTGGCGGCGGGCGTGGGCTCGCCCGCCAGCCATTTGTCCGGGTCGTGGAAGACCACGACCTCGCCGCGCTCGGGCTCGGAGCCGAACCAGGGGGTGAGCTTGTCGACCAGGACACGGTCGCCCTGCTGCAGGGTGTTCTGCATCGAGTCCGACGGGATGGAGAACGCCTGCAGCAGAAACGTCTTGATCAGGAGCGCCAGGACCAGCGCGATACCGATCAGGATGGGCAGCTCCTTCCAGAAGGAGCGTGGTTTCTTCTGCTCGCGGGGTGGCTCGTCCGGCCCCCGGCCGCCTCTTTCCGACCGGTCGTCCGTCACTCTTCCCTCTCCTGCCGCCGGGGAGTCACTCCCGGAGGTTGCGGCGCCGTCCTCGACCGGGGCGTAGGGCCCCGCGGGACGCCCGCGGTGCTCCTCGCCATCGGCTCCGGACCGTGCGCCAACCGCCACATCCCCCACGCCCAACTCCTCACTCTGTGCCGCCGCCTGCCCCATGCGCGGCGCAGGCCCACCACTCCCATAACGAGCGGGAGTTCCGCAGGGCTCGGGAGCTGAATCATTCCGTTCGAATCATCCGGGGCAACCCTATGCGACAGCTGGGCGGCAGCGGTCAACCCCGGCGCCGAGTCCGACACGGACGCGTAGGCCGTCGGTTCGTCCAGCATGTTCCAGTGGCCGAACGGCCAGGCGATGACCATGGCCCGGCCCACCACTTCCTCCTCGGAGACGGTGCCGCCGTAGTCGGTGTCCTGGTGGGCACGGGAGTCGGCGGAGTTGGACCGGTGATCGCCCATCACCCACAGGCGTCCCTGGGGCACGGTGACGTCGAACGGCGCCGTGGACGGGGCGTTCCCCGGGAAGAGGTAGTCACCCTCCTCCAGGGGCACTCCGTTGACGGTGACCCGTCCCTGTGTGTCGCAGCACTGGACCTGGTCGCCGCCGACCCCCACGACCCTCTTGATGAGGTCCTTCTCGTTCTCCGAGGGCAACAGGCCGATGAAGGTGAGCCCGGCCTTGACCTGCTTGATGCCGACCGGGTCCTCCTTCTGGGGGGTGGGCTGCTCGTCCTGCAGCCAGCCGCCGGGGTCCTTGAACACGACGACGTCCCCTCGCTGCGGCTTGGAGCCGAACCACGGGGTCAGTTTGTCCACCAGGACACGGTCGCCGACCTGGATCGTCTGCTCCATGGATCCGGACGGGATGACGAAGGCCTGGACGAGGAACGTCTTCAGCACCAGCGCTATCAGGACGGCGACCCCGATGAGCAGCGGTATCTCCTTGACCGCACCGCGCCGGCGGCGCCGTTTGACCTTCTGCTGGAGTTTGCGCCGGTCGACCCGGCTGCGTCCGCTCGACGCGCTCACCGCGCGGCGCGCACCGGTGGGCAGCAGGTTGTCCGCGGCGCTCGCCGGAACGCCGCGGGGTTTGCCGCGGTTACCCATGGGTTCCCTCCCCCGGGTGCGCCGCGTTCGCCCGGGCGGTCGGCACCGGAGCCGGCACGCGCGCGTAGGCGTCGGGGCGGTGCAGCCGGGTGGCACGGCCGAAGGGCGAGACGATCCAGTCGGCGCGGCCGATCACCCTGCTCACCGGGATCGTGCCGCCGCCGGGCGAACCGAGACGGTCACGGGAGTCGCTGGAGGAGCCGCGGTGGTCGCCGAGCACGAACAGGCGCCTCTCGGGGACCACGACGTCGAAGGGCACCGTGGAGGCGCTCTCACCGGGGAACAGGAAACCCGACTCGTCGACCGTCCGGTCGTTCACCCGGATCCTCCCGTCCTTGTCGCAGCAGACCACGTGGTCCCCGCCCACACCGACAACGCGCTTGATGTAGTCGGCGTCCCCGAAATACTCGGTGCCGTCGAACACGACCACGTCGCCGCGCTGCGGTCCGGCACCGAAACGGTATGCCAACTTGAGTACGAGAACACGGTCCCCGGCCCTCAACGCGGGCTCCATCGATCCGCTGGGGATCTGGAACGGCCGGGCCACGAAGGTGCTGAGCGCCGACAGGAGCAGCAGCACGAGGAGCAGGGCCACGGTGATTCGTCCTCCGGGAAGCCGTCCCACGAGGTGCCCTGCCAACGCGAAACGCGACCGTCCCTCCGGGCCCGGGGCCCCCGAGGTGTCCTCGGGTCCGGCCGGGTGGGGGGAGCGGTCGCGCTCCGTCGACTGTGCTTCGGTGTCCATCGAGGCCAGATGTTATCCGGCCTCGGGAAGCGCTCAGTTCCCGCGCTTCTCCTTGATCTTCGCCGCCTTGCCGCGCAGCTCACGCAGGTAGTACAGCTTGGCGCGGCGGACGTCGCCCTTGGTGACGAGCTCGATCTTCTCGACGATCGGGGTGTGCACCGGGAAGGTGCGCTCGACGCCGACGGAGAAGGAGACCTTGCGGACCGTGAAGGTCTCGCGCACGCCGGCACCCTGGCGGCGGATCACCACGCCCTTGAACTGCTGCACACGGGAGCGGCTGCCCTCGATGACGCGCACGTGGACGTTGACCGTGTCACCGGGACGGAAGTTCGGGAGGTCGCTGCGCAGCGACGCGGAGTCGACGGAGTCGAGCAGGTGAGACATTTCGTCTGCTTTCTTCGCTGATGCCGCAGGTCATCAACGGCAATAGGGGTTCGGATCGGGGTGTGCGGTCCGGGGCGGGCGTCGTGTCCCCCTGCGGCAGGGGCGCACGCCGGACGACGCACAACAGCGGCCTATTCTTCCACGCCGCCGGTCCTGCGCCAAAATCGGCCGTACGGCTCCCCGGCCGGGTCCGGCTCCCAGCCCAGGATGGAGAGCATCTCGCGGTCCTTCTTGTCGAAGGCCTTGGGCTCACAGCGCTCGATGAGGTCGGGCCGGTTGGCCGTGGTGCGCCTCAGCGCCTCGTCGCGCCGCCAGCGGGCGATCTTCCCGTGGTGGCCGCTGAGCAGCACCTCGGGAATTCCCCGGTCGCGCCAGACGGGCGGCTTGGTGTGTACCGGGCCTTCCAGGAGGTTGGCCATGGCGCCCGGGGCGAAGGAGTCGTCCCGGTGGGACTCGGCGTTGCCCAGGACGCCGGGCAGCAGCCGGGCCACGGCCTCGGTGACGACGAGGACGGCCGCCTCACCGCCGGCCAGGACGTAGTCGCCGATGGACACCTCGTACACCGGCACGCGGGTCGCGTACTCGTCGACGACGCGCCGGTCGATGCCCTCGTAGCGGGCCGGGGTGAAGATCAGCCAGGGGCGCTCGGAGAGGTGGACGGCGAGTTCCTGGGTGAAGGGGCGGCCGCTGGGGGTGGGGACGATCAGGGCGGGCGCGTGTGCACCGGCCTCGTAGCCGTCCGCCAGGATCTCGTCGAGCGCCTCGCCCCACGGCTCGGTCTTCATGACCATGCCGGGACCGCCGCCGTACGGGGTGTCGTCGACGGTGTTGTGCCGGTCGTGGGTCCAGGAGCGGAGGTCGTGCACCTGGACGTCCAGTTGTCCACGCGCGCGCGCCTTGCCGACGAGGGAGACGTTCAGCGGCTCGAGGTACTCGGGAAAGATGGTGACGACGTCGAGCCGCATCACGCCTCGTCCCGCGAGGCGGCGTCCTCGTCCCGCGAGGCGGCGCCGTCCTCGTCAGCGACTTCGTCGCGGGCGGACCGGTCGTCGATGAGGCCCGGCGGCGGGTCGATGACCGCGCGCTGTTCCTCGAGGTCGATCTCGGTGACGATCTGCTCCACGAACGGCACGAGTACCTCGCCGCCGTCGGGGCGCTCCACCACGAAGAGGTCCTGCGTCGGCAGGTGGGCGATCTCGGTGATCCGGCCCACCGGCTGCCCGTCCCGGGTCACGACGTCGAGGTCGATCAGCTGGTGGTCGTAGTACTCGTCCTCGTCCTCGGGCTTCTCGTCCGGGTCGATCTCGGCGATGAGGAGGGTGTTGCGCAGCGCCTCGGCGCCGGTGCGGTCACGGACGCCCTCGAAGCGCAGCAGGAGGCGGCCGCTGTGCACCCGGCCGGTCTCGATGGTGAGCGGTCCGGCGGAGGCGGGGTCGGTGGCCAGAACGGCACCGGGCCCGAGTCTCAGCTCCGGCTCGTCGGTGCGGACCTCCACGGTGACCTCGCCCTTGATGCCGTGGGCACGGCCGATGCGAGCGACTACCAGCTGCACTGTGCTTGATCTCCTGTCGTACGACGACGGGCCGGGGACGGCCCTGAGGCCCTCCCCGGCCCGAGCCGGTTGCGCTGAGCGTCAGCGGACGTGGTCCACGTCGACGAGGTCGACACGGACACCGCGGCCGCCGATGGCGCCCACGACGGTGCGCAGGGCGCGTGCAGTGCGGCCGTTGCGGCCGATCACCTTGCCGAGGTCGTCCGGGTGGACCCGGACCTCGAGCACACGCCCGCGACGCAGGTCGCGCGAGGCGACCTGCACATCGTCGGGATTGTCGACGATGCCCTTCACGAGGTGCTCGAGAGCCTCCTCGAGCATGCTCAGGCCTCGGTCGACGCGGACTCGGCCGAGGCCTCGTCCTTCTTCTCAGTCTTCTTCTTCTGGGTGATGGCCTCACCCTTGCCCTCGTCCTCGCCACCGAGCGCCTCGAACAACGGGCGGTCGACCTTCTCGGCCTGCTGGAGCAGCGGAGCCGGGGCGGGCTCGCCCTTGAACTTCTGCCAGTCGCCGGTCTTCTTCAGGATGGCGAGCACGGGCTCGGTCGGCTGGGCGCCGACGCCGAGCCAGTACGCCACGCGCTCGCCGTCGACCTCCATCACCGACGGGTTGTATGTCGGGTGGTACTTGCCGATCTCCTCGATGGCCCGGCCGTCACGGCGGGTACGGGAGTCGGCGACGACGATGCGGTAGTGAGGCGAACGGATCTTGCCCAGACGCTTCAGCTTGATCTTGACTGCCACGGGAGTGGGTTCTCCTGGTTTTTGACGTGATTGGGCACGGCGGGACGGCCGCGTGGGGTTGCGGTACCCGAGTGCCCGATGGACGCGTCAGCCGGAGGAGAGAGGGGTCCTGTACGGCCGTCGAGTACAGCTGGCCATTCTGCCACACCCCGCGGGGCGCCGGGGACCGCGGGGCGCGGCAGGCCACACCGGGGCACGGCTCGCCGGCACCCTGCGCACCCGGCGTGACGGGGACCGTACCGACTGCGTCGGGTACCGGCGAGGCGGCACGACCGACACGGATGCGCGGACGTGGACGGCATCCGCGCGCCTGACGTGCGTCCGGCACCCACGAGATGCCGGATTGCTGTCAGCTCGCGGCCGCGGCCACCCCCTCGGGAATCCGGAACGGCTTGCCACAGCCGCCGCAGACGATGGGAGCCTGTGCCAGGACCGACGGGACGACCCGCACATTGCGACCGCAGTCGCAGACGGCCTTGACGCGCACACCACCGCCGGACGAGCCGTGACGCGCCGCCGGACCGCGGAAACTGCGGGCGGTGTCACCCGCGGTCGCGGCGGAGTGCGCCTTCAGGGCGCGCTGGAGGTGCTCGATCGTCGGACGGTAGCGTCGCTTCGCCTCCGGAGTGAGGGAGACCAGCGAGAAGCCGCTGCTGGGATGCGGCTCGTCGGGGTGGTCCAGGCCCAGTTCCTCGGCGATCGCGAGGAATCTGCGGTTGTGGTAGCGGCCGGCGCGGGAAGTGTCGCGTACGCCGCGTGCGGCGGCGATGCCATGGACTGCCTCGTGCAGCAGTCGCTCGAAGGAGAGCTCGTGACCGCACGCGGACGACGACTCCCCGATCAGGGACTCGGGCGCGGCAAGATCGGGCAACTCGGGGTGGTACCGCTGAATATCGGCCCACGCCTGCGCCAGTTCTGCGGCGAGTACAGGTGGTGTCTGTGTCGTGCTCACGTAATGACAACGAGCCGGGGTGCCTCTGTGTTCCGATTCCGGGGCATCCCAAATATTTTGCCCTTACCCGTCAGTATCTGCTCATGCGTCTCGACGAGGGCGGGTGCGCTGATCTGCGGAGAAGCCTCACAGCTCACCTCAAGGTGGTGCGTAGGCTGACGTACACGGACCCCCGGCCCGGCGCGTACGCGGTGTCCGCGCGCCGGTGTTCCCGTGACCCGTGGATGCGCAAGGGGCGTTTCGGCCGCCTCTCGACGGAGCGACCCGGACCGGCCCCGGCTCCGCGGGCGCATGCTGCGGTCACGACGTTACCCCGTCCACCGCCGACACCCGACACCGGTCCGCCCCCGCTCCCGTCCTCCGCTCCCGTCGCCCGCCCGGACCTACCCGCGACCACCGGTTTGTGGACCTTGGCCGGAATCATCCGGTCTCCCCCGGATTACCGGAATGTGAATTCTTGCCACTGGCACGAGCAACTCCCAAGCCATTGCCCCGCTCCACTGGACGCCGGGTCGAGGGCGGAGTTTCCTGGCATGACGGGGGTAGTGCGAGCGCGCCGCGCGGGGGCGAGGTGATCGGGCGGCGCGGCAACTCTCGGCTGATTGGGGCGCTTACCTATGACACCTACGCTCGTGCGGCAGCACCTTCCTCGCACAGGCCACGGCCCTCGCGTGGACCGGCGGGCACGTGCGCGTGACTGGTCCGAGATACAGGAGAGGATGCTCGTACCGCTCTACGAGGCCGTCTACCGGCGATTGGACGTGGGGTCCGGGACGCGGCTGCTCGGCCTCGGCTGCGGTTCGGGACTCGCCCTACTGATGGCGGCCTCCCGGGGCGCCGCGGTCACCGGCGTCGACACCTCGTCGGACCGGCTGACCCTCGCGCGCGAGCGGCTGCTGGCCGCCGGGCGGGACGCACACGCGCATACGGACGCCCAGATCGTGGACGGCTCCCCCGGGGACATGGCCCGCGGGGGCACGGCGGACACGGCGACTTCCGGTACGGGAACGGCCGGCGGGCGCAGCCCCGCGTACACCGTGGTGACCGCCTTCGAACCCATCGGATGCCTCGCGGGGGACGCGGACGGGCTGAGCGAACAGCTCACCGAGGCGGTTCCGCTCGCCGGTCGCGGAGCGGCCGTGGTGCTCGCCGGCTGGGGTCCGCCGGAGCGCTGCGCCACGGCGTCCGTGCTCCGGGTGGCCACCAGGCTGGCGGAGCCGCTGCGCGGCACGGGAATCTGGCGCCCCGCGCACCGCGACGACCTGGAGGACGTCGCCCGGCGAGCGGGCCTCAGGCCGGACGGCTCGGGACGGGTGGCCTGCCCCTTCGGATACGCCGACGTGGACAGCGCCGTGCGGGGTCTACTGTCGACGGGACTGTTCGATCCGGCGATCTCGGCGACGGACCGGATCCAGGTGGACAAGGAAATCGCCGAGGCACTGCATCCGTACGAGCGGCAGGACGGGACGGTGTGGATGCCGAACGTGTTCCGGTACCTGATCGCGCGGACACTCTGACACCGCCGCAGGTACTGCGCACATACGTCACGGGGCACCCCATGCCGAAGGGGTGCCCCGTGACGCGGGAAGGCCGTTGGCCCCGGATTAGGGTCTGTCCGGCGGACCAGGTCGCAGGGCATTGGCGGTGCCTTGTCAGCGCAGGTGAGCGAGGGCGATGGGGCCCCTCCCGCGCGAGCATGTTCGAGCGCGGGGGAGCGTCCAGCTGCAAGGCGGAGGAGGGCGTCGACGCGATGGGGGCACCCCCTGCTCGAAGAGCTTGGGGGAGGGCGCGCCGGCCCCCGCGTCTGCGGGATGATCCGCCGGGCAGGCCCTGGTCAGCCCATGAACTTCTTGAACTCGTCCGGCAGCTCGAATTCCTGACTGCCCTGCTGCGGCAGCCCGAAGGCGTTGCCGCCCTCGGCCGCGGCGGCGCGGCGCTGGGCGGCCTCCTCCTCCTGCTGCTTGCGCTTCATCGGGTTGCCGGAGCGCTGCTTGCCCTTGGCCTGCTTCTGCTTCTTCTTCGCCCGGCCGGGGCCGCCGCCCATGCCCGGCATCCCGGGCATCCCCGGCATGCCGCCGCCCTGGGCCATGCGGGACATCATCTTGCGGGCCTCGAAGAACCGCTCGACAAGGTTCTTCACCGCGCTGACCTCGACACCCGAGCCCTTGGCGATGCGGGCGCGGCGCGAGCCGTTGATGATCGTCGCGTCCTGGCGCTCGGCCGGGGTCATCGACTTGATGATCGCGGCCGTGCGGTCGACGTCCCGCTCGTCGAGGTTGTTGATCTGGTCCTTGATCTGCCCCATGCCGGGCAGCATGCCGAGCAGCTTCGAGATGCTGCCCATCTTCCTGACCTGCTCCATCTGGGCCAGGAAGTCGTCCAGGGTGAAGTCCTGGCCCTTCTTCGACGCCAGCTTGGAGGCCATCTTCTCGGCCTCGTCCTGGCTGAACGTCTTCTCCGCCTGCTCGATCAGGGTGAGCAGGTCACCCATGTCGAGGATGCGGGAGGCCATCCGGTCGGGGTGGAAGGCGTCGAACTCGTCGAGCTTCTCACCGTTCGACGCGAACATGATCGGCTTGCCGGTCACCGAGGCGATCGACAGGGCCGCACCACCGCGGGCGTCGCCGTCGAGCTTGGAGAGCACCACGCCGTCGAAGCCGACGCCGTCGCGGAAGGCCTCGGCGGTGTTGACGGCGTCCTGGCCGATCATCGCGTCGACGACGAACAGGATCTCGTCGGGCGAGACGGCGTCCCTGATGTCCGCGGCCTGCCGCATCAGCTCCTGGTCGATGCCCAGGCGGCCGGCGGTGTCCACGATGACGATGTCGTGGACCTTGGACTTGGCGAACTCGATGGAGTCCTTGGCGACCTTGACCGGGTCGCCCACGCCGTTGCCCGGCTCGGGCGCGTAGACCGCCACACCGGCGCGCTCGGCGACGACGCTGAGCTGGTTGACGGCGTTGGGGCGCTGGAGGTCACAGGCGACCAGGAGCGGCGAGTGGCCCTGCTCCTTGAGCCAGTGGCCGAGCTTGCCCGCGAGGGTGGTCTTACCGGCACCCTGCAGACCGGCCAGCATGATCACGGTGGGCGGCTGCTTGGCGAACCGCAGCCGACGCGTCTCGCCGCCGAGGATGCCCACCAGCTCGTCGTTGACGATCTTGATGAACTGCTGCGCCGGGTTGAGCGCCTTGGAGACCTCGGCTCCCAAAGCCCTGTCCTTGACATTCTTGATGAATGCCCGGACGACGGGGAGGGCCACGTCCGCTTCGAGGAGGGCGATACGGATGTCGCGCGCCGTGGCGTCGATGTCCGCTTCGCTCAGCCGGCCTTTTCCGCGGAGGTTTTTGAAGGTCGCGCTGAGGCGGTCGGAGAGAGTATCGAACACGGCGGCGTCGGTCCTCGAGGTCGGGGGCGGAACTGGGCTGCCCTCCAGGGTATCCGGCCCGGCAAGCAAATCGTCCCCGCCCGCTGCAGCCAGTGGACGGGGACGAATCCCCGCATGGGCGGGGATCACATATTGCGTGCCTCTGAGGACCGCTCGGCCAGAGGACCATCCCCGCACCGGCGGGGAGCACACCCGATCAACGCGGGAAACGACCGCAGGGTCACGCCCGCAACGTCTCCTCCAGCTTCCGGGCCACCGATACCGCCTCCTCGCCTGGTAGAGGCGCGCCCTCCGGGGTGGTCACGTAGAAGGCATCGACCGCGTTCGCGCCCAGTGTGCTCGCGTGGGCGCTGCGTACGCGTACGGCCGCGTCCTCCAGTGCCCGCCCGATCCGGAACAGCAGCCCCGGCGCGTCCTGCGCCCGGACCTCGATCACCGTGGCCAGGCGGGACGCGGCCGGAGCGACCGTCACCCGGGCCGGGGGCGGGACCACACCCCGGCGTCTCGGGTAGGCGGCGTCGCGTTCGGCGAGGCGGCCGGCGATGTTCAGGGTGCCGTCCAGGGCACGGACGAGGTCGGCGCGCAGGCGGACGGCCTGGGGCAGCGAGCCGTACTCGGCGGCGACCCTCCAGTCGAGCAGCAGAACGGATCCCTCGACGCCCTCCGGCAGCTCGAGGGTGCGCAGTTCGGCGGTGCGGACGGTCAGGCGGTGCAGGGCGAGTACACCGGCGGCCGCGGGGAGCACACCCGCCTGGTCGGGTACGGCGATCAGCAGCTCCACGCCGAGGGGTTCCGGCTCGTCGGCCGGGGCCGGTTCCGGCCCGGCCGGTGGTTCGGTCCGGGCGCGCAGGGACAGCACCGGGCCTCCGGTGGCGATCGCCTCGAGGGCGAGCCGTTCCTGCTCGGTGGTGGGCGCGGCGGCCTCGGGTTCCTCCGGCGGGTCCCCGGCCGGCACCGCCGAGACGCGTTTGACCAGGTCGGTGACGAGTGAGGCGCGCCAGGCCGACCAGGCGGCCGGTCCGGTGGCCAGTGCGTCCGCCTCGGTCAGGGCGTGCAGCAGCTCCAGGGTGCCCTGGGTGCCGACGGCGTCGGCGACCGCGCGCACCGTGGCCGGGTCGTCGAGGTCGCGGCGGGTGGCTGTCTCGACGAGCAGCAGGTGGTGGCGTACGAGGGTGGCGAGGACGCCCGCGTCGGCGCGGTCGAAGCCGATCCGCGCGGCCATGTCCCGCACGATGGTCTCGCCGGCCACGGAGTGGTCGCCGGGCCGGCCCTTGCCGATGTCGTGCAGCAGCGCGGCGACCAGGAGCAGGTCGGGGCGGTGGACGCGCCGGGTGAAGGCGGAGGCGCGGACCGCCGTCTCGATGAGGTGCCGGTCGACGGTCCACAGGTGCACGGCATTGCGCTGCGGGCGGCAGCGGACCCGCTCCCAGTCCGGCAGCAGCCGTGTGATCAGGCCTTCCGCCTCCAGTGCTTCCCAGACGTCGACGGTGGGGCGGCCGGCGCCCAGCAGGGTCACCAGCTGTTCGCGGGCCTCGGCGGGCCAGGGTGTGGACAGTGGGCGCACGGTGGCGGCGAGGCGCCGGACGGCGTGGAGCGACAGCGGGAGTCCCGCCTGTGCGGCGGCGGCCGCGGCACGCAGCGGGAGCACGGGGTCGCGTTCGGGGCGTGCGGTACGGGCCAGGACCGCTTCGCCGTCCTGCTCGACGACGCCCTCGGCCAGCGGCGAGCGCTCGGCGTTCTGCTTTCCGCCGCCGATGATGGCGCGCAGCCGCGGCCGCATGGCCCGGGAGCGCAGCACGCGGCCGACTTCGCGCCAGGTGACGTCGCCGGCGTACGCGATGGCCCGGGCGGCCTCGTACACCTGGCGCAGCAGGGTGTCGGCGTCGAGCAGGCCGAGTCCGGCGGCGACCTGGTCCTGTTCCTGGAGCGCGAGCCGGTCGGTGGCTCGGCCGGTCGTCAGGTGCAGCGCGTCCCGTACGTCGAGGAGCCGGCGGCGGGCGTCGGCGAGTCCCTCGCGCGGGGCGTCGGCGAGCCAGGAGGCGGCGACGGCGCGCAGCACGGTGGCGTCGCGCAGCCCGCCGCGGGCCTCCTTGAGGTCGGGTTCCAGGAGGTACTGCAGCTCGCCCTGCCGTTCGGCGCGTTCGGCGCCGAGCTCCTGGAGTTCGGGGAGGCGTTTGGGTGCCTGGTTGCGCCAGTCGGCCAGGACGGCGGTGCGCAGGGCGGCGGTGAGTCCGAGGTCCCCGGCGATGTGCCGGGCGTCCAGGAGGCCCAGCTGGACCTTGAGGTCCTCGCCGGCGGTGCGGCGGGCCTCGGCCAGGGTGCGGACGGAGTGGTCGAGGGCGATGCCCAGGTCCCACACGGGGTACCAGAGCCGGTCGGCGAGGGCGGCGACGGCCTTGGGATCGCTGCCGTCGTGCAGCAGGAGCAGGTCGAGGTCGCTGCGCGGGGACAGTTCGCCGCGCCCGTAGCCGCCGACCGCGATCAGGGAGACCCCGCGCGACTGTTCGGTGCCCGCGGCGAACAGTCCGGTGAGCCAGTCGTCCGTGAGCCGGGCGAGGGCGGCACGGCGCGGTGGCCCGGACCGCGCCTCCTCCGTGAGGAGGCGCAGCCGGGCCGCCGCGTAGCCGCTGGGTCCCGAGTCCTGTGTCTCGTCGTGCGTGTCGGGGCTCGTCACCCGGCGACTCCTGTTCCGTCGGTCTGTCTCAGAGCGCTTCCGGGCCGCGCTCGCCGGTCCGGACCCGTACGGCCGTGTCGACCGGGATCGACCAGACCTTGCCGTCACCGATCTTGCCGGTACGGGCCGCCTTGACGACGACGTCGATCAGCCGCTCGGCGTCGTCGTCCTCGACCAGCACCTCGATGCGGATCTTGGGGACCAGGTCGACGGTGTACTCGGCACCGCGGTAGACCTCGGTGTGGCCGCGCTGGCGGCCATAGCCGCTGGCCTCGGTGACCGTCAGACCGTGTACCCCGAAAGCCTGCAGGGCCTCCTTGATCTCGTCGAGCCGGTGCGGCTTGACGACGGCGGTGATGAGCTTCATGCGTCCACCTTCTTGCTCTCGGCCCGGTCTGCGGGCGCCGTGGCGGTGCTGCGGGCGCCGCCGCCGGCACCGCTGTAGTCGTATGCGGTCTCGGCGTGCTCGGCCCGGTCGATGCCGGCCACCTCGTCGTCCTCGGAGACTCGCATACCGATCGTCCGGTCGAGGAGGAAGGCGAGGAGCGCGGAGACGACCAGGGAGTAGGCGAGGACACCGAAGACACCGGCGCACTGCTTCCAGAACTGGTCGAGGCCGCCGCCGTAGAAGAGGCCCTCGACGTCGGACTGGCCCTTGCCGCTGGCGAGGAGGCCGACGAGGAGGGAGCCGATGATGCCGCCGACGAGGTGGACGCCGACGACGTCCAGGGAGTCGTCGTAGCCGAACCTGTACTTCAGGCCGACGGCCATGGCGCACAGCACACCGGAGACGGCGCCGACGGCGATCGCGCCGAGCGGGGTGACCGCGCCGCCGGCCGGGGTGATGGCGACCAGGCCCGCGACCGCGCCGGAGGCGGCACCGAGCGTGGTGAACGCGCCGTGGCGGATCTTCTCGTAGGCGAGCCAGCCGAGGACGGCGGCGGCGGCGGCGATCTGGGTGTTGACGAACATCAGCGCGCCGACGCCGTCGTCGTTGCCGAGCCAGGAACCGGCGTTGAAGCCGAACCAGCCGAACCACAGCAGGGCCGCGCCGAGCATGACCAGCGGCAGGCTGTGCGGGCGCATCGGGTCCTTCTTGAAGCCGATCCGCTTGCCGATCACCAGGATGACGCCGAGGGCGGCGGCACCCGCGTTGATGTGGACGGCCGTACCGCCGGCGAAGTCGATGACGCCCAGCTCGAAGGCCCAGCCGCCGGAGCCCCAGACCCAGTGCGCGACCGGGAAGTAGACGACGGTGGCCCACAGCACGACGAACAGCCCCCACGCGGTGAACTTCACGCGGTCCGCGAGCGCGCCACTGATCAGGGCGGGCGTCAGGACGGCGAACATCATCTGGAAGACCAGGAAGACGAAGAGCGGGATGGTGGTGCCGTCCCACAGTTCGGTCAGGCCGATGTCGCTGAGGCCGACCCAGTCGGAGTTCCAGCCGACGACGCCGCCGGAGTCGGTGCCGAACGCCATGGAGAAGCCGTACAGCACCCACAGGATGGTGACGATTCCCAGGCTGATGAAGCTCATCATCAGCATGTTCAGGGTGCTCTTGACCCGGACCATGCCTCCGTAGAAGAAGGCCAGGCCCGGCGTCATGAGCATCACCAGAGCGGAACAGATGAGCATGAACCCTGTGTTGGCGGCAGAGAGCGTGGGCGCTTCTGCGGCAAGGGTGATGGCAGGTGCCATCGGCGTCTCCTCGTCGTTGGTACGGCCCCGTGCGGGCGAAGCCTGAGCGGGTCGTGAGGGGTGGGCCGGTTCTGCGCCAAGAGATTCGCGCAGCGCCGTTTCGGTGGAAGCCCCTCGCTGTTTCGCCGCCGTGACGAAGGCACCCGGTGTGTTACGCGTCGATGAACTGCCGGATGCGGAAAGTGCCGATCGCTATCGTGACGCAACCTTCGCCCATGGCATCGCGACCATCGGTTGAGCAACCACGAGGGCGAGCAACCAGGTCTGCGAAAGCGGCGCCGGCCCAGGCGCAAAAAGAAGCCGGCCGCGGCGGGCCTTCCGATGACCTGGCATGGGGGAGCCGAGTCGGGCAGTTCGGGAGGGCCGGCCGCGGCCGGAGCTCTGGGTTTTCCCGGGGTTCTCCGGGATTCCTGAAGATCTCCGAGGTTCTTCCGGGGATCTTTCCGGGGGCTTCTGGGGGCTTCTGGGGGCTTCTGGGGCGTCAGACCGCTTCGGCGGTCTCCGGCAGTTCGATGGCGAGCCGCTCGGTGAGGTCGACGACCTCGGCCCGGTCGCCGAAGTCGCGGACGGCCGTGTCGACCGTCTTTCGGATACGAGTGTTGACGCGCTCGGAGCGGACCTTCTTGGCCGCCTTGATGGCGTCGGTGGCGAGAACCGCTCCCTGCTCGGGTTCGCGCTGGAGCAGATGCACGGTCGCCATGCCGATCAGGTTGAGGGCGTACGACCGCTGGTGCCGTCCCGCCTCCGCGGCGAACAGCTCGACGGCCCGCTGCATCAGCGGCTCGGCGAGCGAGGCGTAGGTGGGGCTGCGGCCCGCCACGTAGGCGAGGTCGCGGAAGGAGTGGGAGTTTTCGCCGTACAGCTCGGCCTCGGAGAAGAAGCGGATCCAGTCGGGGTCCGGCTCGTCCCACTCGTCGGCCTCGGCGAAGATGTCCTCGGCCATCCTGACCGCGCGCTTGCACCGGCCGGGCTGGCCCATGTTGGCGTAAGCGCGGGCCTCCATCGCGTACAGCATCGACTGGGTGCGAGGGCTCGCGCAGTCACGGCTGCCGTACTGCGCGAGATGGATGAGCTCCAGGGCGTCCTCGGGCCGGCCGAGGTGGATCATCTGCCGGCTCAGATTCGACAGGATGTACGAGCCGAGCGGCCGGTCCCCGGCCTCCTTCGCCGCGTGCAGGGCGAGGACGTGGTACTTCTGCGCGGTGGGCTGCAGCCCGACGTCGTACGACATCCAGCCGGCCAGTTCGGCGAGCTCGGCGGCGACCTTGAACAGGCGCCGCCGGACCGGGTCGGGCTGGGGGTCCTGGAGCAGGTCCGTCACCTCGTGCAGTTGCCCGACGACCGCCTTGCGGCGCAGGCCGCCGCCGCACTGGGCGTCCCACTGCCGGAACATCACGGTGGTGGTCTCCAGCAGGTCCAGCTCCGGCTGGGACAGCCGGCCGCGTGCTCGGCCGACGGAGGCCGGTTCGGGCTCCGGGCGGGACTGCGCCGCGGACGGGGAGGGGACGAGCCAGCGCTGCATGGGCTCGATGAGGGACGGGCCCGCGGAGAGGCCCAGCGAGCTCCCGAGGAAGCCGCGCCGGGCGAGCATCAGGTCGCTGCGCGAGAACTCGCTGAGCAGGGCCACGGTCTGCGGGCCCGTCCAGGGCAGGTCGACGCCGGTCGCGGAGGGCGAGGGCCGGGTGGTGCGCAGGCCCAGGTCCTCGACGGACACGACGACGCCGAAGCGCTCGGAGAACAGCTCGGAGAGGATCCGGGGGATGGGCTCGCGCGGATTCTCGCCGTCCAGCCAGCGGCGCACACGCGAGGTGTCGGTGGAGATGTGGCCGGCGCCCAGCCGGCGGGCCCGGCGGTTGACCTGGCGGGCGAGCTCGCCCTTGGACCAGCCGCTGCGGACGAACCACGAGGCGAGCAGCTCGTTCGGACGCTTCCGAGTACTCGCAGCGTTCGTCCCGCCACCGCCGTTGCCGCTCACTGGAACGCCCCCATTCCCTGAAAACCACCTGCCACTGAGTGCGCCAAGCCCTATCAGAATGCCGGTTGTCGGGGCCGCCGTCCGGCGGTTCCCACCCTTCGAACGGAAAGCCGAGTTGCCTCCGGCATACCCGTAAGCGCATGTGCCCCGAGGAACCGTGCACACAACGTAGCCCCACGATCACCCGTCCAGCCACGGCGAACCCTTAATCGCCACCATTCGCCACCCCATCGGATGAACTCACCGTGGCCGTCTCGCGCTTCACTTGACACGGGACGGACAAGAGTGGGTGCGGTGACGCACACGGGGGCGCGCGCTGCCGTGCGCACCACCCGTGGCGCTTCGAAGCGCTGTCTGAGCAGGACCGCACGGGGAAGTCGAGAACAGAGAGTCACGCGGCCCGCCCGCTGCGTAACCACCGGTGCGTCGGACCCGTTGGAGGGGGCATGGGCTTCACGATCGGTATCAGCCGGGGCATCCGCGACATCCGGTCCGGCTCGCGCCGCCGGGGCCGCGGGTCGGGGGGCACCGCTGTGGCGGAGTACACGGGGCTGTGGGGCTGGGATGTGGTGCCGGGCGCCCGCGCCGCCGCCGGCACCTGCTCCTGCGGCCGGGCGGGATGCCGGGCACCGGGTGCGCATCCGCTGGATTTCGCGCCGGAGATCCCCGCCGGGTCCCCGCTGGACGACGTGTCGGAGATCTGGGCCGAGTATCCGGGCGCCGCGATGATGTTGCCGGTCGGGCGGACGTTCGACGTGATCGAGGTGGCCGAGCCCGCCGGGTGCCGCGCGCTGGCCCGGCTCGAGCGCATGGGCCTGCCCGTCGGCCCCGTCGCCGCCACCCCGGACGGCCGCGCCCAGTTCTTCGTCGCCCCCGGGGCCGCCGCCGCACTGCCCGAGCTGCTCTACCGCATGGGCTGGGACGATCCGGCCGCCCTCGACCTGCATGGCCTCGGCCCCGGTACGCACATCACGGCTCCGTCGTCCGACCGGGGCGGCCGTGGTCCGGTGCGCTGGCTGCGCTCCCCCGCCCTCGACTCGGCGCCCCGGCCGCCGGAGGCCCGCCTGGTGCTGGGCACGCTGGCGTATGTGGTGCACCGGTCGCAGACGTAGGCGTAGGCATGGGCACAGGCGTGTCGGCCCGCTCCGGTGGCGGGGACCGGGCTCTGTGGTGGTGAACGGCGAAGCGCCCGTTTCCGGGTTCCGGAAGCGGGCGCTTCTTCGCGTTTGCGTGGCGGTCCGGTCCGGCCGGCCGCCCCGGTGTCTCACTCCCCGATGAGCGCGTCCACGAACGCATCCGGCTCGAACGGCGCGAGGTCGTCCGCGCCCTCACCGAGACCGATCAGTTTGACCGGGACGCCCAGTTCGCGCTGGACGGCGACCACGATGCCGCCCTTGGCCGTGCCGTCGAGCTTGGTGAGCACGATGCCGGTGATGTTGACGACCTCGGCGAAGACCCGGGCCTGGACCAGGCCGTTCTGGCCGGTGGTGGCGTCGAGCACGAGCAGCACCTCGTCCAGCGGGGCGTGCTTCTCGACGACCCGCTTGACCTTGCCGAGCTCGTCCATGAGGCCGGTCTTGGTGTGCAGCCGGCCGGCGGTGTCGATGAGCACGACGTTCGCGGCCATCTCCTTGCCCTCCTTGACCGCGTCGAACGCGACGGAGGCCGGGTCGCCTCCCTCCGGACCGCGCACGGTGTGGGCGCCGACCCGCTCGCCCCAGGTCTCGAGCTGGTCGGCGGCGGCGGCGCGGAAGGTGTCCGCGGCGCCGAGGACGACGGTGTTGCCGTCCGCGACCAGTACTCGGGCGAGCTTGCCGGTGGTGGTGGTCTTGCCGGTGCCGTTGACCCCGACGACCATCACGATGCCCGGACCGCCGGTCTCGTTCTCGGTGCGCACGGTGCGGTCCATGCTGGGGTCGACCAGGGCGACCAGCTCCTCGCGGAGCAGTCCGCGCAGTTCCGTGGGGGTACGCGTGCCGAGCACCTTCACGCGCTCGCGCAGCCGCTCGACCAGCTCCTGGGTGGGCTGCACGCCGATGTCGGAGAGGAGCAGCGTGTCCTCGATCTCCTCCCAGGTGTCCTCGTCGAGGTGCTCGCGGGACAGCAGCGTGAGCAGGCCCTTGCCGAGCACGTTCTGCGAGCGGGAGAGGCGGGCTCGCAGCCGGACGAGCCGGCCGGCGGTGGGCTCCGGGATCTCGATCGCGGGCGCCTCGGTGGGCGGTTCCTCGACGACGACCGGGGTGGAGCCGTCCGGAAGATCAACCTCCTCTACGGTGCGCCGCGGTTCCTCCCGCGGCGTCTCGGCCTCGTCGCCGACGTGCGGCTCGGCCGGGGGGGCGGTGATGTCGGGGGCGGTGGGCGGCGGCGGGGGCAGCTGCTTCTTGCGGCGGCTGCCGACGATGAGCCCGCCGAGCGCGCCGACCACGACCACGGCGATGACTACAGCAAGGATGACGATGTCCATAACAGCCCCAGTATCAGCCATGGGCACCCCGGTCGTGCTGATGGCGGCCCGCACGCCGCGGTCGGTGCCGCTCGGCGATGCGGTCGGCGGCCACGACGGTAAAGGAACCGCGCGCGGAGGGCGTGTACCGGATTCCCACGCCCGAGGAGTGTGCGGAGCTGGGGCACGACACGTATGTGCTGCATCCACTGGCCGGCGGGATGCCGGTGGACGAAGGGTGGCGCAGCCTTCGTCCGTTCGCGGAACAGGTGCTGCCCCGGCAGGCGGACTGCGCCTCCGGCCCCCGACTCCGGCCCCCGGCCCCGGGGGGTGCGGCCGGTGTGCGGCCGGTGGGTGTACGGCACACCGCCGCCCCGGCCCGGACAGGTCCGGAGCGGGGCGGCGGGGGTACGAGGAGAGGGGCAGCGGGGACTTGAACCCTTCTCCTCGGTTCATGGGACGGGCCGGCCCGAGGGGGCCCGTCGGTTTCGGCCTCGCGGCCGCGGTCAGCCCATTTCCTCCAGGGCCTTGCCCTTCGTCTCCTTGACGAACTTCAGGACGAACGGGATGGAGAGCGCGGCGAACACGGTGTAGATCACGTAGGTCACCGACAGGTTCCAGTCGGCCAGCGACGGGAAGCTCGCGGTGATGGCCCAGTTGGCGATCCACTGCGCGGCGGCGGCCACGCCCAGGGCGGCGGCGCGGATCCGGTTGGGGAACATCTCGCCGAGCATGACCCAGACGACCACACCCCACGACAGGGCGAAGAAGAGGACGAATATGTGGGCGGCCACCAGCGCGACCCAGCCCTGGGTGGCGGGGAGCTTGCCGTCGACGAGGTCGAAGGAGAACGCCCAGGCCTCCAGCGCGAGGCCGATCACCATGCCGACGGAGCCGATGAGCGCGAGCGGCCTGCGGCCGATGCGGTCCACGAAGACCATCGCGATGACGGTGCCGACGATGTTGATGATCGACGTGGTGAAGGAGTAGAAGAACGAGTCCGTCGGGTCGACGCCGACCGACTGCCACAGCGTCGCGGAGTAGTAGAACGCGACGTTGATGCCGACGAACTGCTGGAAGACCGACAGGCCGATACCGACCCAGACGATCGGCTTGAAGAAGAAGCTGCCGCCGAGCAGGTCCTTGAAGCGGGACCTCTCCTCGCTGTGCATCGCCGTCTCGATCTCGGTGACGCGGGCGTCCAGGTCGATCTTCTTGCCCTCGACCTCTTCGAGGACCTCCCGGGCGCGCTCGTGCTTGCCGGCGGAGATCAGGTAGCGCGGGGACTCGGGGATGGTGAAGGAGAGAAGCCCGTAGACCACGGCCGGGACGACCATGATGCCGAGCATGACCTGCCATGCCTCCAGGCCCAGCACCTCACCGCGCTGGTCGCCGCCGGCGGCGTTCAGAATGCCCCAGTTGACCAGCTGCGACACGGCGATGCCGATGACGATCGCGGCCTGCTGGAAGGAGCCGAGCCGGCCGCGGTAGGCGGGCGGGGCGACCTCGGCGATGTAGGCCGGGCCGATGACGGAGGCCATACCGATGGCTATGCCGCCGACGACCCGCCAGAAGGCGAGGTCGTAGAGGGAGAAGGGGACGGCGGAGCCGATGGCGCTGACGGTGAACAGGACCGCGGCGATCTGCATGCACCGGATGCGGCCGATGCGGTCGGCCACGCGGCCGGCGGTGGCGGCACCGATGGCACAGCCGATCAGCGCGACCGCGATGACCTGCGCGAGAGCGGCCGAACCGATGTCGTAGCGGTCGCGGATGGCCTCGACGGCGCCGTTGATCACGGAACTGTCGTAGCCGAAGAGGAAGCCACCCATGGCGGCCGACGCCGCGATGAAGACGACGTGCCCGAGATGCTCGGGGCGAGCCGTACCGGCTCCTGACTTCTGTGCCTGCACTGAGCTGGTCACGTGTAACTCCTCGGGCCACCGGCATCGTTGCCGGGTGGGGGTCAGCCCTTCGAGGTGCACCTGAAGGTACCTGAAGGTAAATACGATGAAGTTGAGAATATGTCTTCAAGTTCTGAAGTCAAAAGAGGGGGTGAGTCGTGAAATAGTCACAGATTTCCCAGGATGCATGCACAGGCATGATGAGCTTGAGTTCACAATGTGAAGCCAGAGGGTCCGGAGAGGGCCGGGTGACCCCTCAGGTCGTCCGGCTGAGGCGCTGGCTGATGACCTTGGACACACCGTCGCCCTGCATGGAGACGCCGTAGAGCGCGTCGGCGACCTCCATGGTGCGCTTCTGGTGCGTGATCACGATCAGCTGCGAGGCCTCCTGCAGCTCCTGCATGATCCGGATGAGCCGCTGGAGGTTGGTGTCGTCGAGAGCGGCCTCGACCTCGTCCATGACGTAGAACGGGCTCGGCCGCGCCTTGAAGATCGACACCAGCAGCGCCACGGCGGTCAGTGACCGCTCGCCGCCCGAGAGCAGCGACAGCCGCTTGACCTTCTTGCCCGGCGGACGCGCCTCGACGTCCACGCCCGTGGTGAGCATGTTGTCGGGGTCGGTCAGCACCAGCCGCCCCTCGCCGCCGGGGAACAGCCGGGAGAAGACTCCCTCGAATTCCCTGGCCGTGTCCCAGTAGGCCTCGCTGAAGACCTGCTCGACGCGCTCGTCGACCTCCTTGACGACCTGGAGCAGATCCGCGCGGGTCTTCTTCAGGTCCTCCAACTGCTCGCCGAGGAACTGGTGGCGTTCCTCCAGCGCGGCGAACTCCTCCAGGGCGAGCGGGTTCACCTTGCCGAGCTGCTGGTACGCGCGCTCGACGGTCTTCAGGCGCTTCTCCTGCTCGGCCCGCACGAAGGGACGGGGCCTGTTGCGCGGGTGCGACCCCGCGGCGGAGCCGCTGTCGGCCTCAGTCTCCGGCAGTTGCTCGCCCTCGGCGGGGGGCGAGGGCGGCACCAGCTGGTGCGGGCCGTACTCCGCCACCAGTCCCCCCGGTTCGACACCCAGTTCCTCCAGCGCCCTGGTCTCCAGCTGCTCCATCCGCAGCCGCTTCTCGGCGCCGAGTACCTCGCCCCGGTGAACTGAATCCGTCAACTTGTCGAGTTCTGCCTTGAGATCGCGTCCCGCGGTCCGCGCGCGGGCGAGTTCCTGCTCGCGGTGGGCCTTGGCGGCCTCGGCGGCGGCGCGCTCCTCGTCGGCACGCGCGAGGGACACCTCGATGTGCGCGAGCAGGTGCCGGGCACCGGCGGCGACGGCCTCGGCGACGGCCGCCTCGTGCCGCAGCCGGGCCCGCCGCTGCTCGGCACGTGCGCGTGCCTCGCGTTCCGTGCGGGCGGCCCGGTCCAGGGAGTCGGCCCGTCCGGCGAGCCCTTTGACGCGCTCCTCGTGCGTCCGCACCTGGAGGCGGGCCTCCATCTCGGTCTGCCGGGCGTTGGCCCCGTCGGCGGCGAGCCGGTCGCGCACGGAGGTGTCGGGCTCCTCGTCGAACGGCATCTCCTCGGCGACGGCGAGCCGTTCGGCGAGTTCCTCCACATCGCCGAGCGCCTGGTCGAGGGCCTCCTGCGACCGGGCCGCGGCGGCGGCGGACCGCTCGGCCTCCCCGGCGGCCCCGCGGGCCTGCCCGGCGAGCCGGCCGAGCTGCTGGGCGACGGAGGACTTCTCCCGGTCGGCCGCCCGGCGCCGCTCCCCCAGTTCCTCGACGAGGGCGGCGCACCGGCCGCGCTCCTCGGTCGCCGTGTGCTGGGCCCGGGTCAGCTCCTCGCACCGCACGGCAAGCACCTCCAGCTCGGCGGCGGCCCCGTCCACGGAGGCCTGCACCTCCAGCAGGCTCGGGGCGCCCGCCGAGCCGCCGTGCGCGAAGTGCGTGCCCAGCAGGTCGCCTTCGGCGGTCACGGCGGTCAGCTCGGGCCGCACGTACAGCAGCTCCTCGGCATCCTCCAGGGTGCCGACGACCACGATCCCGCGCAGCAGCCGGCGTACGGCGGGCAGCAGCTCGGCGGGCCCGCGCACCAGATCGGCGGCGTGCTGCGGGCCGTCGGGTACGTCGGTGAACGGCTCGGGCGCCCCCTGCGGCTCGTGCGCCCCGTACGAACCGTCGGCTCGCCGCTCGTGCGGGCCGTCGTGCGCCCCGGCATGCGACGGGTCCGGGGCGGTGGCGAGGAGCAGGGCGGCGCGGCCCGCGTCCTGTGTGCGCAGCAGGCGGATCGCCTCGGCGGCCGCCGCGGGGCCGCTCACGGCGAGGGCGTCGGCGGCGGCCCCGAAGGCGGCGGCGAGGGCGGTCTCGTGGCCGGGAGTGACGGTGAGCAGTTCGGCGGCGGGGCCGAGCAGTCCGGTGAGCCGGCCCCGGGCCGCGAGCAGCGCGCCGGTGCCGTCCTTGCGGCGCAGGCCCAGGGCGAGGGCCTCGTGACGGGCCCGGGTCGCCGCGCGCTCGCGTTCGGCGACGGTGGCCGCCTCGCGTGCGGCGGTGAGGGCGGACTCGGCCTGGGCTAGCCGTTGCTTGGCCCCGTCGTACTGTCCGGCGAGTTCCACGTCGCCGGCGTCGAGGCCGTCGACCTCGGCCCGCAGGGCCTCGTACTCCTCCTGGGCGGCGGCGGCCCGTTCCCGGGCCTCGTCGCGGGAGGCCGCCAGGCGCTCGATCTCGGCCTGGGCCGCCGTGGCGCGCGAGCGTGCGGCGCCGACCTTGCCGGTGAGGCGGGCGAGTTCCTCCCGCCGGTCGGCGATGGCACGCGCGGCGTCCTTCAGGCGCCGTTCTTCCTGGGCGAGTTCGCGTTCCAGCTCGGCACGGTGGGCGACCGTGTCCTCCAGGGCGTGTTCGGCGGCTTCGAGGGCGGCCTCCAGCTCTGCCTCCTGTTCGCGGACGCGGGCGGCCTCACGTTCCAGGTCCTCGGGGTCGCGTCCGCGGCGTTCCTCGGGGGGTGCGGAGGTGGCGCTCCTCACGCGCGCGTCGGCGAGCGAGACGGTGCCGCGGACCCGTTCGGCGAGCTGGGACAGCTCGTACCAGGTCTGCTGGGCGTTCTGCAGGCGCGGGGCGAGGCGGCGGA
This sequence comes from Streptomyces sp. NPDC005774, assembly GCF_042871645.1. Taxonomy (NCBI): domain Bacteria; kingdom Bacillati; phylum Actinomycetota; class Actinomycetes; order Kitasatosporales; family Streptomycetaceae; genus Streptomyces; species Streptomyces sp. NPDC005774. Next base: position 91,103 of record NZ_JBIAIV010000007.1, read on the forward strand.
CCTCGCTCTCGAGGACGGCCTCGCGCTGGAGGGCCTTGCGCAGTTCCCGCTCGGCGGTGTCCTTGCGCTCCTTGAGGGCGGTCTCGTCGGCGATCTCCGCCGTGAGGGCCTCGCGCAGACGTACGAGGTCGTCGGCGAGCAGGCGCAGACGGACGTCACGCAGGTCGGCCTGGATGACGGCGGCCCTCCGGGCGACCGCCGCCTGGCGGCCGAGGGGCTTCAGCTGCCGCCGCAGCTCGTCCGTGAGGTCCTGCACGCGCGCGAGGTTGGCCTGCATCGCGTCCAGCTTGCGCAGCGCCTTCTCCTTGCGCTTGCGGTGCTTGAGGACGCCCGCGGCCTCCTCGATGAAGGCGCGGCGGCCCATCGGGTCGGCGTGCAGGACGGAGTCCAGCTGCCCCTGGCCGACGATGACGTGCATTTCACGGCCGATGCCGGAGTCGGAGAGCAGTTCCTGGATGTCGAGGAGGCGGCAGGTGTCGCCGTTGATCTGGTACTCGCTGCCGCCGTTGCGGAACATGATCCGCGTGATGGTGACCTCGGCGTACTCGATGGGCAGGGCCCCGTCGGCGTTGTCGACGGTCAGGGACACCTCGGCCCGGCCGAGCGGCGGGCGGCCCGTGGTGCCGGCGAAGATGACGTCCTCCATCTTGCCGCCGCGCAGCGACTTGGCGCCCTGCTCGCCCATGACCCAGCTGAGCGCGTCCACGACATTGGACTTGCCCGAGCCGTTCGGACCGACGACGCACGTGATTCCCGGTTCGAACCGGAGCGTGGTCGCCGAGGCGAACGACTTGAAGCCACGGAGGGTCAGGGCCTTGAGGTGCACGCCGCCGGACTTTACCCGCCCGGGATGTCCCACTCCATGAACCGGCGGTTTCACGGGTGAACGCGCAGGGCACACCACACGTTAAAGACGGTGAAAGGATGCGCGGGGCAAGGAACTTGGGGATCCGGCGCGGCGCGGGGGTGCGGAGACAGAAAAGAAGGGACGCCGGGGCGTCCCTTGCACTTCTGACAACGTGGCGGTGGTGATGGGCGGACCGGCCACTGCTGCGCCGTGGTGGGGCAGTGCAGTGATCAGGTCAGCGCAGGCTCCGCCTGGTGTGCGTCAACGCTCTCCATGATCCTGTCGTGAGAAGCGGCAGCCGCAAGCTCGTCGTTCTCCGCCTGGATCCGTACGAGTTCGGATTCCAGGTCCTGGACGCGCTGCTGGAGCCGTCGCATCTCGGCGAGGAGTCGCGGGTCGGAGCCGCCGACGTAACCGAGAAGCGCCTTTGCCATGATGGATGGTCCTCCACAATGCGTGACCGACCTGTGCGGTGTGGGTCGTGAGGGATGAGCACCCGCGATGCTTGGCAGACCTGGAGTTGTACTGCCGTTCAGCCATGCCAAACAGCTAAGGTGCGCGGGGACTTTCAGCGTCTCACCAAAAAGTTTGACGGTCAACACGATCACACGCCGTATCGGCCGATGACGCGGCGCACACGGCCGCCGGGCGGCTGCGCCGCGGTTCCCGCGGCCGTTCTCGGCGCGCCGGCCGTCGGCACGGGGGAGCCTCCCACGACCTCTCGGGCCTTGGCAGTCACCAGGACTTTTCCGCGCCGAAGACCCCTCCGCGGCGGCCGTCCGTCACCCCCGGAGGCCCTCCGGGGCGGTGGGCTCAGCGGATGGCGAAGCCGTCATATCCGCCCCGGGGTGTGTCCCAGATCTCGGTGACGCCGTCCACGCGTCCGGGCGTGTCGCCGTCCTCGAGCCAGTCGAGCAGTCCGTCGCACCGCTCGCGGGAGCCCTCCGCGACCACCTGGACGCGTCCGTCCGCCAAATTGAGAGCAAAGCCACTCAGGCCGCCGATCTCCAGCGCCTTGGCCCGCGTGAACCAGCGAAAACCAACACCTTGGACGCGTCCCCTCACCCAGGCAACCAGCCGCACATCCTCGCTCATGACTGCAACCTAACCGGACAATGTCACTCGGGGCACTCCCTCCCCTGGAGGCATGCGGTACCGTCCCGATCGAATGAATCTCATATGAAACTCACTCGATGGTGTGAGTTTCGTGTTGAACGCGAGGACGAGTCGACCGACGCAAGGACGAGGAAGGCCAGGACATGGGACGCCACCGACGCTCCGCCGCCGGCCGCGCCGCCACGGGCCGCGCCGCCACGGAAGTCACTCAGCACGACGACCTGCACGACGGAAGCCACCGCCCCCTGGGGGCTCACGCCGAAAACGCTCCGACGATGGGTATCGCCCCCTATCTGAACCCGGAGGCGTACGCCGAGACGTCCGCGCGGAGCGCGGCCTACCTCTTCGCGGCGGAGAACGCTCCCGGGGAAGGCTACGCGGGGCGCTTCACCCAGGGCGGCTCCTCCGGAGGCGCCGTGAGTGAGAACGGCCACCAGGGCGGCGGCTTCGCCTCGGACCCGGGCCATTCCAGGACCGCTGACACGGCCGCCGCCGACACGGTCGTGTTCGCGAGTGACGGCCTCCGGCACGGGGGCATCCCGCAGCAGGGCAGCTCTCCGGACAACGGCTTCACACCCGGCGAGAGCGACCGGCACGCGGGCGGGCGCCGCCGGAAGAAGAAGGCCGCGACCCCGGTCCGCACCGGCCTGCTCGGAGTGTCCGCCGCGATGGCCCTCGGCACGGTCGCGGTGGCCACGGGCGTGGTTCCCGGTCTCGAGAACTACAAGTTGGGCGGCGACCGCGCCCCCGGCGACAGCGTCGAGGCCGCGGGCACCCCGACCAACGTGCCCGGCGAGCTGGGCGGCACCTCGGGCAGCCTCGAGAGCCCGAGCCGCGACGCCGGCAACCCCGCGAGCCGCGACTCCGATCGCGCGGCCTCCCCCAAGCCCTCGCCGTCGGAGTCGGAGTCGACCGACGAGAAGGCGACGAAGACGCCGGAGGAGAAGGCGCCCGCGGAGGCCGAGACGGCGGAGGAGAAGCCGTCGACGACACCGGGCGAGGAGGTGTCGGAGAAGACGACGGCTCCGGAGCGCAAGACTGCCCCGCAACCGGAGAAGAAGGCGCCCAGCAGCCCGGTGACCGTGTCCGAGGAGGCCACCGCCGGAGCCCAGGTGCTCCAGCTGGTCAACCAGGAACGGGCCAAGGTGGGCTGCAGCCCGGTGGCCGCGAACAGCTCGCTGACCGATCTGGCCACGGCGTTCAGCAAGGACATGGCCGGCCGCGGCTTCTTCGACCACACCGACCCCGACGGCGACACCCCGTGGGACCGGGCGTCGACGGCCGGGATATCCGACCTGGGCGGGGAGAACATCGCCCGCGGCCAGGCCACCGCCGCGACTGTGATGGAAGCCTGGATGAACAGCCCCGGTCACAAGGCGAACATCCTGAACTGCGACTTCAAGACCCTGGGTGTGGGCGTGCACTTCGGCTCCGGCGGCCCGTGGTGGACCCAGAACTTCGGCTACTAGAGGTTTCCGTACCGCAGGTTCGCAGCAGTACGCGCACGAAATGGACGGCGGCCCGGGTCATCCCGGGCCGCCGTCCGCGCCTCCTCGCACGCCTCCCGCCCGCCTTCCCGGCGCTGTCGTACGGTGAGTGCAATCCATTGGTAAGCGCTGGGCCGAAGTACGCTGAAGGCATGACAAGCACGCGGCCGCACCCGGAGGACTCGGTGGAGCAGCAGCTTCCCTACAACGCGTTCGCCCGGGTGTGCCCGTCGCGCGGCACACTGGAGCACGTGACGGGACGCTGGGGCGCGCTGACGCTCGGGGCGCTGTCCGGGGGTTCGCTGCGCTTCAACGAGCTGCGCCGCCGGGTCGACGGCGTGAGCGAGAAAATGCTCTCCCAGACTCTGCACGCGCTGGAGCGCGACGGTCTGGTGCACCGCGAGGCGCAGCCGACCAATCCGCCCCGGGTGGACTACGAACTCACCCCGCTGGGCCACGAGGTCGCGCGGCACGTGCTGTCCCTCATCCGTTTCCTGGAGAACAGCATGGACGACGTGCTCCAGGCCCGCGAGAGCTACGACGAGGCGCGCGGAGCCCTCTGACACCTCGGGCAGAAGTAGCTGGACCGGTTCATCCAGGGCTGCCGGCGCACCGGCGTACCGCAGCGGCGGCAGGGCAGGCCCTCCCGGCCGTAGGCGTCCAGGGACCGGTCGAAGTAGCCCGATTCGCCGTTGACGTTGACGTACAGGCTGTCGAAGCTGGTGCCGCCCACCGCGAGGGCGGCGTTCATCACGTCCCGGACGTGGTCCAGGAGAAGCTGGGAGCGTGGGCGGGTGAAGGTCTCCGTGGGGCGCTCGTAGTGGATGCGGGCCCGCCACAGCGCCTCGTCCGCGTAGATGTTGCCCACTCCGCTGATCAGCGACTGGTCGAGCAGGGCCCGCTTGATCGTGGTGCGCTTGCGGCGCAGCGCCCGGTGGAAGACCTCGTCGTCGAAGAGCGGGTCGAGGGGGTCGCGGGCGATGTGCGCGATGACGTCGGGCAGCCCGTCGGGGGTGTTGTCGTGCAGCGAGAGCCCGCCGAAGGTGCGCTGGTCGACGAAGCGGAGCTCGGTGCCGCCCGCCGCGGCAGCGGCTGATGTCCGCGTGTCGGTGAAGCGGACCCTCACGCGCAGGTGCTTCTCGTCCGCCGCGGTGTGCGGCTGGACCAGCAACTGGCCGCTCATCCCGAGGTGGGCCAGGACCGACTGGTCCGAGTCCTCCAGTGGCAGCCACAGGTACTTGCCGCGGCGGCCGGGGACGCCGACGCGGTGCCCCTTCAGACGGTGCGCGAAGTCGTCGGCACCGGCGAGGTGGCGGCGGACCGCGCGCGGGTGCAGCACCTCGACCGCGGCGACGGTCCGGTGGGCGACCCACCGCTCCAGTCCGCGTCGTACGACCTCGACCTCGGGCAGCTCGGGCATGGTTCCCCCTCCGAGGACCTCTCTTGACGACCACGGCCCGAGCGCCCGTCCCCTGCCGGGGCGGGCGCTCGGGTCGCGCTCTGCGTGTGTCGCGAACACCCCGAAGACCGCGGGTGCCGCGTGATCCGCATGATGGTGTACGGATCGTCAGGCGGAGGCCGACGACGTACCGGCAGCAGGCTCGGCGCTCGCGTCGGCGACCGGGCCGGCCGCTTCGGTCGAGGCAGCCTCTTCGGCCGTCGAGGAAGCCACTTCGGCCGAGGAAGCCGCTTCGGTTCGTTCGTCCGCAGCGGCCCGGATGGACCGCCAGGCTGACTCGGCGGCCTGCTGTTCCGCCTCCTTCTTGCTGCGGCCGGTGCCGGTGCCGTACGAGACGCCTCCGACGCGGGCGGCAGCAGTGAAGGTCTTCTCGTGGTCGGGGCCGGTCTCCGTGACCAGGTACTCGGGTACGCCGAGTCCTTCGGTCGCGGTGAGTTCCTGGAGACTGGTCTTCCAGTCCAGGCCGGCACCGAGGTTGGAGGACTTCTCGATCAGCGGGTCGAACAGACGGTGCACCAGCTCCGCCGCCGAGTCGAGTCCCTGGTCGAGATAGACCGCGCCGATCACCGCTTCGAGGGTGTCGGCGAGAATGGATGCCTTGTCCCGGCCACCTGTGCCCTCTTCACCACGGCCGAGCCGGATGAAGGAACCGAGGTCGAGCCCGCGGCCCACCTCCGCCAGCGCACGCGAGTTGACCACCGCGGCCCGCAACTTGGCCAACTGGCCTTCGGGCAGATCGGGGTGGGTGCGGTACAGCGTGTCCGTGACGACGAGGCCGAGCACGGAGTCCCCGAGGAACTCCAGCCGCTCGTTCGTCGGCAGACCGCCGTTCTCGTACGCGTAGGAACGGTGGGTCAGCGCGCGCACCAGAAGGGCGGACTCGAGCTGATAGCCGAGCCGCCCTTCCAGAAGCGTGTGGGACGAGGCCTGGTGGTCCGCCGATCCGCTCCCGCTCACGCGGGGCGACTGCTTCTTGGGCGTGGACACAGTGCCTCTCACCAGCCGCTCAGACCTCGAGGACCTGGCGCTTGTTGTAAGTGCCGCAAGACGGGCACGCGATGTGCTGCTGCTTGGGCTCGTGGCAGCGCTCGCACGCAACCAGGGTGGGGACCGCAGCCTTCCACTGCGACCGGCGGTGGCGCGTGTTGCTGCGCGACATCTTCCGCTTCGGAACAGCCACGGCTACTTCTCCTGCTTCTCGTCGACGCCCGGTTCGGCGCCGCTCATGTCGTCCTTCTCGCCGTCTTCGGGTGAACCGGCGAGTCCCTGCAGTGCCGCCCAACGGATGTCGACGGCGTCGTGGTGGTGGTCCGGGTCGTCCGCGAGCCGGGCTCCGCACTCGGAGCACAGGCCGGGGCAGTCGTCCTGGCACACCGGCTGCATCGGCAGTGCGAGCACCACCGCATCACGCAGCACGGGCTCGAGGTCGAACATGCCGTCCTCGAGAGGGAGCCTGTCCTCGTCGTCCTCGGCGTCGTCGCCCGGTTCCGCCTTCGAGCGGCCCCGGTCGTCGGCGTCAGGGTACGAGAACATCTCCTGGTATTCCGCGACGAGCTCCTGCTCGAGCGGCTCCAGACACCTTACGCACTCCCCCTCGGCCGTCGCACGGGCGGTGCCTGTGACAAGCACACCCTCCATGACCGACTCGAGCCGGAGTCCGAGCTCCACCGGGGCGCCTTCCGGCACTCCGATGACTCCCTGGATCCCGAGGTCCCTGGGCGCTTCGATCGAGCGGGTCAGGCGCTGCAGCGCGCCCGGCCTCCGTCCCAGCTCGTGCGTGTCGAACACGAGGGGATTGCGGTGGTCGAGGCGGGCGTTCAGAACCATTCCTGCTTTCGATCTTCGAGCTCGGAGAAACACTGTCCAGTGATGTTCCCGGGCAGCGTGGATCGCGGACGTCTACGGATTCGGAGCAGCGCACACACGACCGATGAGCCAGGATACTGGACCTTCGGCTCTCGTCCCAATCCGGGCCGGTGACAGGCTGGGGGGCCGGGCGCCGCCCGGGCCGTGGCCGAACGGTCAGCCGTTGCCGCGGCCCTGTTCGTAGGCACGCAGCTGTTCGGCGCTGATCATGCCGGTGTCGAAGAGGCTGGTTTCGTCGAGGGCCGCCGGGTTCTGCTGCTGCGGGGCGTAGTCCTGCCGGCCCTGCCCGGGGTCGTAGGCCGGCTGCTGCGGCGTCTCGTAACCCTGGTAGGCGGCGTACGGGTCGGCCTGCTGAGCGGGGGCCTGCTGCGGGTAGCCGTAGGCGTCCTGTCCGCCGCCGTACTGCTGCTGCTGCTGCTGGTAGCCGCCGTACGGATCGGGCTGCTGGTTCTGCTGCGCGTAGCCGTACATCTGTTCCTGCTGGGCGTAATCCTGCTGGGCGGCCTGCGGCGCCTGCCGGGGCTGCTCGGGCGCGGCCTGCTGGGGCCGGGCGGGCCGGGCCGGGGCGTCCGACATGGCCGCGAGGTCGGCGAGGTAGTCGGCGTCGCTGGAGTGCTGAACCGTCGTCATGTCCTCGGCGAGGGCGCCGAGGTCGTCGCTGGCGATCCGGCCGTGCAGGGTCTGGCGGCCCCGGCCGACCGCGTCCAGGGTCTTGGCGAGGACCGCCTCGAAGGCACCGAGCTTGATGTCGACGTACTCGTCGGCGGTGCGGCGCAGGGTCTCCGGGTCGTGGCTGCGCTCGGGGGCGTCGTCCTCTTCAGGGTCCACGTAGCCCTGGTGGTCGGGACCGGGTCCGGTGCCGAGCAGCTTCTCGCGGCCGCGGCCGACGGAACCGATGGTCTTGGTGAGGACGACCTCGAAGTTGGCGAGCTTGGAGTCGACGTAGTCGTCGGCCTCGGCGCGGACCTCCTCGGCCTCCTTGCGGGCCTCGCCGAGAATCCGGTCGGCCTCGGACTGGGAGCGGCGGGCGACCTCGGTGCCGGAGATCAGGGAGCCGCGCTCGGCGTGTGCGCCCTCGATGATCCGCTCGGCCTCCTGACGCGCCTGCTCGACCATCTGCTCGCGGCCGCCGATCAGTTCCTGCGCCTGGGCGAGGGAGTCGGGCAGCGCCGCGCGCACCTCTTCGAGCATCGAGAGCAGGTCGGCGCGGTTGACCACGCACGAGGCCGACATGGGCATCGAGCGGGCCCCGGAGACCAGGTCGACGATCTCGTCCAGCTTCTTCTGCACGTCCACCGTGTGCTCGCCACTCTCTACAGCTGTGTTGGAGACGGACGCAACGACTGTAAGGCCCTGGGGCGGGTGGGGAACACCTGCCGTCGGATCGCCCGGGGGCCGTCGGTCCCCGGCCCGTGGGCTGTCCGGCTCCGCCGGGCGCTCAGTGCGTGCGCGAGCGGCGCGGCGGAGCGTGCGCGGGTGGCTCTCAGTCCTTGCGCAGGCGCTCGGAGAGGACGGAGAAGACCTCCGGGGGCACCAGGTGCGAGACGTCGCCGCCCCAGGTCGCGACCTCCTTGACCAGGGAGGACGACAGGAAGCTGTAGGTCGGGTTGGTGGGGATGAAGAGGGTTTCCACGCCCGAGAGGCCGTTGTTCATCTGGGCCATCTGCAGCTCGTAGTCGAAGTCGCTGACCGCGCGCAGGCCCTTGACGATCGCGGGGATGTCACGCTCCTTGCAGAAGTCGACGAGCAGGCCGTGGAAGGCCTCGACCCGGACGTTCCCGTACTCGGCGGTGACCCGGCCGATCAGGTCGATCCGTTCCTCGACCTCGAAGAGGCCCTTCTTGGACTGGTTGATCATCACCGCGACGTAGACCTCGTCGTAGAGACTCGAGGCTCGGGCGATGATGTCGAGATGTCCATTGGTGATCGGGTCGAACGACCCGGGGCAGACGGCGCGGCGCACTGGTGATCCCTCGCTCTCCGGTCCGGTCATCGTGCGTCTTCGCACGTAGAGGCGGCGCGACCGTACCAAAACGTTCCCTCTCCGTAGCGACGGGCCCGGAGCGCTTCGAAGCCGGGCGGCCACGCGAATTCCCCGCCTCTGGTGCTGCGCTCCACGGTGACGAGGGCTTCGTCGGTGAGCCAGCCCCCGGTACGGAGTGTGAGCAGGATCTCGCGGAGATCGTCGTCGGAGACGGCGTACGGGGGGTCGAGGAAGACGATGCCGTACGGTTCGGCCGGCGGGGGCGTACGGATGATCTGTTCCGCTTTGCCCGGTCTGATCTCGGCGCCGGGCAGCCCCAGTGCCCTGACGTTGTCCCGGACCGTGCGGACGGCTCTGGCATCGGCCTCGACCAAAAGGCTGTGTCCGGCTCCCCGGGACAGGGCCTCCAGGCCGACGGCGCCGGAACCGGCGTACAGGTCGAGGACGCGCTCGCCGTCCAGCGGGCCGCCGAGGAGGGCCTGCCAGGTGGAGAACAGGCCTTCGCGCGCGCGGTCGGAGGTGGGACGGGTGCCGTCGCCCGGCGGTACGTCCAGGCGGCGTCCGCCTGCCCGGCCGGCGATCACGCGGGTCATGTCCTCGTCCTTGTCCTTGTCGGTGTGCCGCCCGGTTCCCGGAGGCCGGCCGTCCCAGTCTGTCAGCCCTTCTCCAGGTACTGCTCCCTCTCGTCGTCCAGCAGAGCCGCCAGCGCGGTGCGCAGTCCCGGCAGGCGCTCCAGTTCGGGGTCGGCGGCGACGACCGCGGTGGCCTCCTCCCGGGCCTGGGCGATGATCTCCTCGTCGTCGATGACGGCGAGCATGCGCAGGCTGGAGCGGGTGCCGGACTGGGCCTGGCCCAGGACGTCGCCCTCGCGGCGCTGTTCGAGGTCGAGGCGGGAGAGTTCGAAGCCGTCGAGGGTGTCGGCGACCGCGCCGAGCCGCTGCCGGGCCGGGCTCGCCCCGGGCATCTCGGTGACGAGCAGGCACAGGCCGGGGGCCGAGCCGCGGCCGACCCGGCCGCGCAGCTGATGGAGCTGTGAGACGCCGAAGCGGTCCGCGTCCATGATCACCATGGCGGTGGCGTTGGGGACGTTGACACCGACCTCGATGACGGTGGTGGCGACCAGGACATCGGTCTCACCGGCGGCGAAGCGGCACATGACGGCGTCCTTGTCGTCCGGCTGCATCCTGCCGTGCAGGACCTCCACGCGGAGGCCGCTCAGAGGCCCCTCGGCCAGGTGTGCGGCGACGTCGAGGACGGCGAGCGGCGGACGTTTCTCGGCGTCGTCCGCGGAGGATGCGGGCTTCGCCTTCCCGGCCTTCTTCGGGTCGTCCTCCTCGTCACCGATGCGCGGACAGACCACGTACGCCTGGTGGCCGTTCTCGACCTCCTCGCGGACCCGCTCCCAGGCGCGGGCCAGGAAGTGGGGCTTGTCGGCGGCGGGGACGACATGGCTGGCGATGGGCGAGCGGCCGGCCGGGAGCTGGTCGAGGACGGAGGTCTCCAGGTCGCCGAAGACGGTCATCGCGACCGTGCGCGGAATGGGGGTGGCGGTCATGACGAGCAGGTGCGGGGGCTGTTTGCCCTTGCCGCGCAGGGCGTCGCGCTGTTCGACGCCGAACCGGTGCTGCTCGTCGACGACGACCAGGCCCAGGTCGTGGAACTGCACCTTGTCCTCGATCAGCGCGTGGGTGCCGATCACGAGGCCGGCCTCACCGGTGACCAGGTCGAGCAGGGCGTGGCGGCGGGCCGCCGTGCCCATCGAGCCGGTGAGCAGAACCACCTTCGTGGCGTTCTCCGCCCCGCCCAGCATGCCGCCCTCGGCCAGCTCGCCCATCATCTCGGTGACCGACCGGTGGTGCTGCTGGGCGAGCACCTCGGTGGGCGCCAGCATGGCCGCCTGTCCCCCGGCGTCGACGACGGCGAGCATGGCGCGCAGGGCGACCAAGGTCTTTCCACTGCCGACCTCGCCCTGGAGCAGCCGGTGCATCGGATGTTCGGTGGCGAGGTCGTCGAAGATCTCCTTGGAGACCTTTCGCTGGCCGTCGGTGAGCGTGAAGGGGAGCCGGTCGTCGAAGGCGGCCAGCAGGCCGTCGGGCTGCGGTCTGCGGGCGACGGCGGGGAGCAGGGTGTCGGTGTGGCGGCGGCGGGCGAGGGCGACCTGGAGGACGAAGGCCTCGTCCCATTTCAGGCGGGCGCGGGCGTCCTCGACGTCCGCCCCGGTGTGCGGGCGGTGGATCTTCAGCAGGGCCTCGGGGAGCGGGAGCAGGCCGCGTCCCTCGCGCAGCGGGCCGGGGAGGGGGTCCACGGCGTCCCGGGCGTGGGGCAGCACGGTCTGGAGCGCCTTGCCGATCTTCCAGGACTCCAGTTTGGCGGTGGCCGGGTAGAGCGGGATGAGGGCGCCGGCCCAGGTCTCGACGCTCTCCTCCGGATCGCCTCGCAGCAACTCGTACGCGGGGTGGGCGAGCTGGAGGCGGCGGTTGAAGACGGAGACCTTGCCGGCGAACATCGCGCGGGTGCCCGGCAGGAGTTCCTTGTGCGGCTTGTGGACTCCGCTGCCGAAGAAGACGAGTTGGAGCCGGCCGCTGCCGTCCGTGATGGTGACCTCCAGGCGCTGGCCCTTGCCGCGCGGGGCCTTGGTGGAGGCGAAGGTGTGCAGGCGGGCGTCGGCGACCTGGGCGACCACGGTGACGTGCTCGTCCATGGGGAGGTCGGCGAGGTGGGTGAGCTGGCCGCGCTCCTCGTATCTGCGGGGGTAGTGGTGGAGGAGGTCGCCGACCGTGTGCAGGCCGAGGTACTCGGCCATCACCTTCGCGGTGGGAGGGCCGAGCACCGACTTCAGCGGCTGTTGCAGTGGGTCCTGGGACGGTTCTTGCAGTGCGGGCACGGGATCCATTGCACACCACGGGGCTGACAATGCGGGAACAGCGGTGCCGTGACGCCCTCGACCCGATCGGGAATTCCCTGGTCAGAGGAGTGTCCTGGGCTCTAGGATGACGCGCCAACGCTCCGGCCATCCCCGCGGTCACCGCCTCACCGGGACCGCCCGACCCCGCGCCGTCAAGAGTCCCCCCACCGGCGCCGTGACGATGGACTCCCAGATCTCTCAGGCACCCCAGGCATCCGGTCCGCCCCCATCACCCCATACGTTCCAGGTCGACCTCCGCGGCCTGGTGGACCTGCTCTCCCATCACCTCTACTCCAGTCCCAGGGTCTATCTGCGCGAGCTGCTGCAGAACGCGGTGGACGCCATCACCGCCCGCCGCGCCGAGGATCCGGACGCCCCCGCCCGCGTGCGGCTGTCCGTGGAGGCGGGCGCGCTGCGGGTGGAGGACACCGGCGTCGGCCTCACCGAGGCGGACATGCACCGTCTGCTCGCCACCATCGGGCGCAGTTCCAAGCGCGCCGAGGGTCTGCAGGAGGCCCGCTCGGACTTCCTCGGGCAGTTCGGCATCGGGCTGCTCGCCTGCTTCGTGGTGGCCGAGCGGATCCGTGTGGTCAGCCGCAGCTCGCGGATGCCCGACGCGCCGCCCGTGGAGTGGACGGCGCGCGACGACGGTTCGTACACGGTGCGGACGCTGCCGCACGAGGCGCGGCCCGAACCGGGCACCACCGTGCACCTGGTGGCGCGGGCCGGGTCCGCCGAGTGGCTGGCCGAGGAGCGGGTCCTGTCGCTGGCCCGGGACTTCGGCTCACTGCTGCCGTACGACGTGCGGGTGGGCGAGGAGGCGGTCTCCGAGCTGCCCGCGCCCTGGGACCGCGCGTATCCGAGCCCCGCGGCCCGCAGGGTGGCGCTCGCCCGGCACTGTCACGACCTGTTCGGCTTCACCCCGCTGGACTCCATCGACCTGGACGTGCCACTGGCCGGAGTGCGCGGAGTGGCGTACGTGCTGCCCTCGGCGGTCAGCCCGGTCCGGCGCGCGGGGCACCGCGTGCACCTGAAGGGCATGCTGCTGACCGAGCGGGCCGAAGAGCTGCTGCCCGACTGGGCCTTCTTCGTGCGCTGCGTCCTGGACACCGACAGTCTGCGGCCCACGGCCTCACGCGAGTCGCTGTACGAGGACGAGACGCTGGCCGGGGTCCGCGAGGCGCTGGGCGAGCGGGTCCGCGGCTGGCTGACCGGACTGGCCGCCGGTGACCCGGAGCGGCTCGCGGCGTTCCTGTCGGTGCACCACCTGGGGGTGAAGGCGCTGGCGCGGCACGACCGGGAGATGCTGCGCACCATGCTGCCCTGGCTGCCGTTCGAGACGACGGACGGGCGGCTGTCCCTGGAGGAGTTCGCGCAGCGGCACCCGACGGTGCACTTCACGCGGACGGTCGAGGAGTACCGGCAGGTCGCGCCGATCGCGTCCGCGCAGGGCATCGGCGTGGTCAACGGCGGTTACACGTACGACAGCGAGCTGGTCGAGGCGCTACCGGCGGTGCGGCCGGGCACCGTGGTCGCCGAGCTGGACGCGGACACGGTCACCGCCCATCTGGACGCGGTGGACCCGGCCGAGGAGCTGGCCCTGTCGGGCTTCCTGGCCGCCGCGCGGGCCAGACTGGATCCGCTGGGCTGTGACGTCGTCCTGCGCGCGTTCCACCCGCTGTCCGTGCCCGCGCTGCACCTGGACGACCGGGAGTCCCGGCACGAACAGGCGCGCGCCGAGGCGGAGTCGGGGGCCGACGACCTGTGGGCCGGCATTCTCGGATCGCTGCGCGGCAGTGCCCCGCGGGCACGCCTGGTGCTCAATCATCTCAACCCGCTGGTGCGGCGGATCGGTTCGCTGGGCGACACCGAACTCATCGGCACCGCGGCCGAGTCGCTGTACGGACAGGCGCTGCTGATGGCGCAGCGGCAGCTGCGGCCGGCCGACTCGGCGCTGCTCAACCGGGCGTTCCTCGGCCTGCTGGAGTGGGCCACCCACGACGACGAGTCCACGGGGGGCTCCCACCGATGAGCTCGATCACCGATTTCGATTCCCTGCGCCGCGCGATGGGCGAGAACTCCGAGCAGCCGGAGGGGCCGGCCCGCAACGCGCGCGCGGAGCACCTGCTGCTCGAAGCCGAGAAGCTGAACATCCCGCTCGCCGTCATCGAGGCGCTCGGGCACCAGTTGAAGGTCTACAACTACAGCTCGGAGAAGGGAAAGATGTTCGTCCCCTTCGCGCGGCTGCTGCGCATGTGGGACGAGCGACCCGAGGACTTCGACGCGTACGAGACGCATTCACTGCACTGGGTCTTCAAGTGGATGTCGGCCGGCATGCTCGACCAGCCGCACATCCCGCTCACGTCGATCGAGAAGTGGCTCGGCGAGATGGAGCACCGCTACCGGCTGGCCGGTCATTCCGAACGAGCGCTGCGCAGCGCCGAGTTCAGTGTGGCCGCGCATGTCGGGGACATGCCGCGGGCCGAGCGGGCGTACGCCGCGTGGCTGGCCGCAGACCGGGACACCATGGCCGACTGCCATGCGTGCGAACTGCACGGGCAGGGCTGGTGGCAGGCGCAGAACGGGCGGGACGCGGAGGCGCTGGAGCTGTGGCGGCCGGTCCTGGAGGGCGAGTTCACCTGCGCCCACGAACCGCACACGGCGCTCGCGTCCTCCCTGCTGTCGCTGCTGCGGCTGGGCCGCGCGGACGAGGCGCGCGCCCACCATCTGCGCGGTTTCCGGCTGGTCCGGCCCATGGAGAGCATGCGCGGCGCCTACGCGGACCACGTGGAGTTCTGCGCGCTGAGCGGCAACGAGGCGCGCGCCCTCGAACTGCTCGCGGAACGGCCCGCCTACTTCACCGACGAGGGTCATCCGCGCAGCAGGCTGGACTTTCTGAGCGTGGTGACGCTGCTCATGGACCGGCTGACCGGGCTCGGCCTGGGCGGCACTCAGGTCCCCGGTCCGGCCGGGCGGACCTGGACCGCCGCGGAACTCGCCCCGCACGCGCGGGACCGGGCGCTCGCTCTGGCGGCCCGTTTCGACGAGCGCAACGGCACGGAGTACGTCAGCGAGCGGGCCCGCGCGCGGATGGCGCGCCGCCCGCTGGTGGACCGGCTGCCGCTCGGCGTACGGCCGTCGAACACGTCCCCGGTACGCGCGCCCGAGCGCCCGGCAGGGCCGGTGGCGCCGGGTGCCGAGGCGCCAGCGGCACCCGGCACGCAGTCCTCCGGCGATTCCGCGCCGCCCGCCCCCGCCCTGCCCGCGCTGCTCGTCGAGGCGCGGCGGATGTCGGACACCCTGCAGCCGCACGCCGTGGAGGCGTGGGCGGCGGTGGCGCAGGCCGCCCAGGAGGCAGAGGCAGCGGGGAGCGACGTCGTCCTGGAGCCCCGCGACCGCGCGGAAATCGCCGACCACGAGGCGATGGCCCTCGGCCCCGAGGCCACCGGCCTCTTCGAGCGGGCCGCCGAGCTGTACGCGGAGGCGGGCGACCCCGGGGAGGCCCTGGCGGCACGCGCGCGTGCCGCGTACGTCCATGCGCTGGCGGGCCGGGTGGACGAGGCGCTCGCGGCGGTGGCCGGGCCGCATGAGGAGGTGCTCTCGCTGTACGCCGGCGGCGGTACGGGCCTGCGGCAGACGGCGTCGGTGCTGATGGCACGGGCACGGATCCTGATCCGGCGCGTGCACGCCGCCGGGGAGGACCTCCAGGAGGCCGTCCTGGAGGAGGCCGTCCTGGAGGAGGCCGTGACCGCCGTACGCGCGGTGCTCGCGCTCGTGGAGGAGCACACCGGCGAGGACGTACGGCTCGCCGCGCGGGCCGCCGAGGCGCAGGCGATGCTCGGCGAGCTGGCGGGGCGCGCCGGGGACGTGGAAACCGCCGCGGAACTGTCCGCGCGGGCCGCCGGGGCGTTCGTCGCGGCGGGGCTGCCGTGGTTCGCGGTGGAGTACGAGGCCCGGCTGGCGCAGCTCACCCATCATCTCGGCGACGTCGACGGCACCGAACGGGCGCTGCGGGCGGCCCTGGAGCACGGCGGGCCGTACCTGGAGCCGGTCGGGCGGGCGCAGCTTCATCTGCAGCTCGCCGAGATCACCGGCGGGCTCGGGCGGGTGGCGGAGGCCGCGGACCACGCCCTGGAGGCGGCGCACTGGGCCGACGAGGCGGGCGAGGGACCGACGCTGGGGGCCTGGGCGCGGCATCAGCTCGGCGGGTTCCTGCTGCGGCGCGGGCGGTGGGCCGAGGCCGCCGAGGTGCTGGAGTCCGTACTGCCCGACGTGACCGCCGGGACGCACGGCGAGGGGGCGGTCGTACAGACGCTCTGGTGGCTCGGGGACTGCCTCGGTGAGCTGGGCGAGCACCGGGCCGCCGCCGAGCGGCGGTTGCAGGCCGCCGGGATCGCCCGGGACTGGCCGGAGCAGCAGGACCACGCGACGCTGGCCCATCTGGCCGCGTCCAGCCTGGAGCAGGCGGGCCTGGCCGACGAGGCGGAGCGGGCCTACGCGCGTGCGGGCGAGCTGTGGCGCGCGGTCGGCGACGTGCCCGGTCTGGTGCGCTCGCTGCGCGCCCGCGCGTGGCTCACGCTGCGCGGGGAAGCGGGCCCGGACGGGGCACGTGCGCTGATGACGAACGCGGTCGAGGAGTGCGAGGCAGCGGTGGACGCGGCCCCGGACGACGGGACCCGTGCGCGTCTCACCGCCGATCTCGGCCACACCCACCGGCAGTTCGCGGACCTGCTGGTACGGGTGGAGGACGCAGGGGCCACGGACGACGACGGGGAGATCCTGTTCGAGGAGGCCGTGACCGCTCTGGACCGGGCGATCGCCGCGTTCGCGCTCCTGGGCCCGGACGCCCTCCAGGACCGCTCCCGGGCCGAACTGGCCGCGGCCTGGCTGGAGGCCGACCTGGGCCGTCCCGCGGACGCGGCCGCACGCGCGCGTGCCGTCCTGACCGCCCACGGGAGCGCCCCGGAGGAGGACGAGGCGGCCCGGTCCCTGCGCGGCGAGGCGGAGCGCCTCCTGAACACCGTCACGCGGGAGAAGCGGGAGCCGGTGGAGAACTGAGCCCGCCGGACGACGGCCGCGCGGGCCGGGCTGCCCCGTAACACCCTCGCGCGCGGCCGCCCCCCATCGGTCAGGCGCTGCCGCCCGTCACCGGTCAGGCGTGGGCGCGGGACCGGTGACGTCCGGCAGCGGGGCCGAGCAGGACGTCCGTAGGTGGGACCCTTCCCACGCCTGCGCAACCGAGCGGCCGGGGCCAAGGTCGCGGAGCGGAAGCCGGCGATCGACAACAACACGGCGACGACCGCCCGCGCGTCCGGCCGTCGTCGTCCGGCGGGGGCGCAGGACCGAGACGTCCGGCAGCAGGGCCGAGCAGGACTGCCGTACAGGGCCCCCTCCCACGCGGGCGCGGCCGGGCGCCTACAGACGTCCGCAGCAGCCGCACAGGGGCCTCCCACCCCCTGTGACCGGGCGGTTCGGGCCAACGGCGCGGAGCGGAAGCCGGCGAACGACACGGCTCGGGCCGCCGCGCGGGGGACCGTCCTCACTCCACTCCGATGAGGAGCAGGGCGCCCTGTCTGCCGCCCTGGTAGAGGACCGTGTCGACGGCCAGGTAGCCCTCGCGGACGTGGGTCTCCAGGTGGGTGGCGACGGTGTGGGGGGTTTCGTCGCCGAGGACCAGGGTGACCATCTCGCCGCCGGCGGAGAGCATGCGGTCCAGGACGGCCGTGGCGGTGGCTGCGACGTCGTCGCCGATCACGGCCACGTCGCCGTCGATGAGGCCGAGGACGTCGCCGGCCTGGCAGATGCCCGCCATGGTCCAGGACTGCCGTTCGGCGACGGCGATCTCGGCGTACCGGGTCGCGCCCGCCGCCGAGGTCATCGCCACCACGTCCTCGTCGAAACGGCGCTCCGGCTCGTGCACCGCGAGCGCCGCGATGCCCTGGACCGCGGAACGGGTCGGGATGAGGGCCACCCTGAGCCCCTCGGCGCGGGCCTGTTCGGCCGCCGCGGCGGCGGTGTGGCGCAGCTCGGCGTCGTTGGGCAGCAGCACCACCTCGTGCGCGTGGGCCCGGCGTACGGCCTCGACGAGCTCACCGCTGGCGGGCGGCTCGCCGGGGCGGGCCAGCACCGTGGTCGCGCCGGCCCCGGTGTACAGGCCCGCCAGCCCTTCGCCGGGCACCACGGCCACCACGGCCCGCGCGGTGCGTTCCGCGGGCGGACGGCCGGCGCCCGGGGCATGGGCGTCACCGGCGTCGAAGTGCGTGATCCGGATACGGTGCGGGCGCCCTGCCTCGACTCCCGCCTCCACGGCGGCTCCGGCGTCGTCGACATGGACGTGGACGTTCCACAGTCCGTCCCCGCCGACCACGACGAGCGAGTCCCCGAGGCCGTCGAGCCGCTGCCGCAACCGCTCCACGGCCGTGTCCTCGGCTTCCAGGAGGTAGATCACCTCGTAGGCGGGCCCGGTGACCGTGCCCTCCGTCACTTCCCCGCCGTCGGCGCATTCGGCGGGTTCGTCGTGCTCCGCGCCCGCGTGGGTTCCGGGTCGTACGCGCGGGTACGTCCCGGCGGTGTTCCCGTACGCTCCGGGCACGGGCCCTCCCGGCGTCTCTCCTGTGAACGTCTCCACCAGGGCCGCGAGCACCGCCACCAGCCCCCGGCCGCCCGCGTCCACCACGCCCGCCCGCCGGAGCACGGCCAGCTGGCCCGGCGTCGCGGCGAGGGCCGTGCGGGCGCCGTCGTAGGCCGCCCGCGCCACCTCCCCGCAGTCGCCCTCCGCGCCGCCGGCCGCGTCGGCGGCGGCCGAGGCGACGGTGAGCACGGTGCCCTCCACGGGGTGGGCCACGGCCCGGCGCGCGGAGTCGGCCGCGGTCCGCAGGGCGCGCCGCAGCCCCGGCCCGTCGGCGTGGGCCGCCTCGTCCCCGGCCAGCACCTGCGCCATCCCCCGCAGCAGCTGCGCCAGGATCGTCCCCGAGTTGCCGCGGGCGCCGATCAGCGCCCCGTGGGCCATCGCCCGCGCCGCGTCGGCCAGCGTGGGCCCCTCGGGTCCCTCCGCCGCGTAGCCCGCGAACACCGCCTCGACCGCCGTGGCCGCGGACTCGACCGTCAGATAGAGATTCGTACCGGTGTCCCCGTCCGCCACGGGGTAGACGTTGATCGCGTCGATCTCCTCACGCGCGCGCCCCAGGGCGTCGAGCGCGAGTCCGCACCAGGCACGCACCGCGAGAGCATCGAAGAATGTCTGCGGCACCTGCGCCACCTGCGCCTCCCTGAGCTGCCGGACGTGTCACGCAGCGTAGACCTCGGGGGGCCGGACGGCGGAAGCGGGCCGGAGCGGGCCGCTGAGCTGCCATGCTGGTTTCGTTCTACTGGTTCAGCCGTTGTATGCTGCTCCGGTTGCCCGATCCGAATCGGGCCTCTCCCTGGCAGAGCCACTCAGATTCCCAAGAACTCCTCGAGTTCCGGAGTTCTGATCCCGGCATGCCGGGATCAACCGTAAGTGCATCTGAAGTCTTTGGAGTGACCCGTGGCTGCCAACTGCGACGTCTGTGGCAAGGGGCCGGGCTTCGGCAACAACATCTCGCACTCGCACCGCCGTACGCCCCGTCGCTGGAACCCGAACATCCAGCGTGTGCGTACCGTGGTGGGCGGGACGCCGAAGCGCGTGAACGCTTGCACCTCGTGCATCAAGGCCGGCAAGGTCTCGCGCTGACGCTCTCGGAGCGCGCGGCCACAGCTGGTTCACCGCACTGAGCCGGTCCACCTCGGGTGGGCCGGCTTTTTGCCATGCCCGCACGCGGCCCGGGCAGCATGGGCCCTGTCGCCCCGTTGCCCTGTCTCCCCGTTGCCCACGCTGCCGTTCCCGGCCCGGGTCCGCCTCAGCTCCCGCCGGCCCCGGCCCCGGACCCGGCCCCTGTGCCGTTCCCCCGCCCGAGCGCCCAGCCGTGATCCACCGGCCCGATACCGGCGCCCAGCGAGAACCCGGCCGCGATCGCCCCCGTGACGTACTCCTTGGCGGCCGTCACCGCCCGAGGCACCGACTGTCCCTTCGCCAACTGCGCGGCGATCGCCGAGGCGAGGGTGCAGCCCGTGCCGTGGGTGTGCCGGTTGTCGTACCTCGGGGCGCGCAGCCAGTGTTCCTGTGAACCGTCCGTGAGCAGGTCGACGGCCTCGCCCGAATCCCCGGCGAGATGGCCGCCCTTGATCACGACCCACTGCGGTCCGAACGCCAGCACCGCTTCCGCGGCCAGGCGGAAGTCCCGTTCCGACCGTGCCCGCACACCGGTGAGCTGGGTCACCTCGTCCAGGTTCGGCGTGGCCACGGTCGCGATCGGCAGCAGCTTCGTCCGTACGGAGTCGAGCGCGGAGGCCGCCAGCAGCGCGTCCCCGTGCTTGGAGACCCCCACCGGGTCGACGACCACCGGCGCCCGGCTGCCGACGAGCAGTCCGGCCACCGCCTCGACGAGTTCGGCGGAGGCGAGCATGCCTGTCTTGACCGCCTGGACCCCGATGTCGTCGACGACGCTGCGGTACTGGGCCCGTACCGCCTCCACCGGCAGCGGCCAGGCGCCCTGCACGCCGAGGGAGTTCTGCGCGGTGACCGCGGTGATCACGCTCATGCCGTGGGTGCCCAGCGCGAGCATCGTCTTCAGGTCGGCCTGGATCCCCGCGCCTCCGCCGGAGTCCGAGCCGGCGACCGTCAGCACCCTCGGCGGCACTCTCGGCGGCACGGCCCCGGTACCCGAGGCGCCCGCGGCATCTCCGACGTTCTCCGTGCCCACGCCGCTCCCGGTGCTCATGACTCGATGCCCCCGAAGTGGTCCCAGCCGCCCTGGGCGGTCCAGGGTGCCCCGTCGACCGTCACCTGGGGCAGTGCCGAGGGGTTGAGCACCTCGCCTATCACCTTCCAGCGGGCGGGCAGCTTCACGTCCGGCGGGAAGGTGGCCACGATCGCGTGGTCCTCTCCCCCGGTCAGCACCCACTGCATGGGGTCGACGCCGACGGCCTGCCCGATGTCGTTCATCTGGGAGGGGATGTCGATCGCCCCGGAGCGGATGTCGATGCGCACCTTGCTGGCCTCGGCGATGTGCCCGAGGTCGGCGATCAGTCCGTCGCTCACGTCGCACATCGAGGTCGCCCCCAGCCCGGCCGCGGCGGGGCCCGCGTGGTACGGCGGTTCGGGCCGGCGGTGCGCCTCGACGAAGGCGCGCGGCGAGCGGAAGCCGCGCGAGAGCACCGCGAACCCGGCCGCGGACCAGCCGAGCCAGCCGGTCACCGCGACGAGGTCGCCGGGCTGTGCGCCGCCCCGGGTCACCGGTTCCTGGTTGCGCAGGTCACCGAGCGCGGTGATCGAAACCATGATCGTGTCACCGCGTACGACGTCTCCGCCGACCACCGCCGCCCCCGCCACCTGGCACTCGTCGCGCAGTCCGTCCATCAGCTCGGAGGGCCAGGTCACCGGCAGTTCGCCCGGGACGACCAGCGCGAGCAGCAGCGCGGTCGGCACCGCGCCCATGGCGGCGATGTCCGCGAGGTTCTGCGCGGCGGCCTTGCGGCCGACGTCGTAGGCGGTGGACCAGTCCCGGCGGAAGTGCCTGCCCTCGAGCAGGACGTCGGTGCTGGCCACGACCCTCCGGTCGGGCGCGGCGACCACGGCGGCGTCGTCGCCGGGGCCGATCCGGACCGCCGGGGTGGTGGTGAGGCGGGAGGTGAGCTCCCTGATGAGCCCGAACTCCCCGAGCTCACCGACCGTGCCCTTCATGTCCCCAGCTCCCCTTCTGTCCCGGTCCGTGCCCGGTTCCGTTCCCGGTCGCGAGTCGTCCCTGCCCTCGCTACGGTCGAAGTGACCGTCAACTTGTGTCCAGTCCGTACCCCGGCGCGCGGGGCCCGGTTTCCGCAGGTCTCCCCGCGACGAGCGGTGACGCGATACCGTGGCGTTCCTTTTCCCCACATGATCCTCGTGGCCGCTCTGGAGGTTTCGTGGTACAGGCGTACATCTTGATCCAGACGGAGGTCGGCAAAGCGTCGACCGTCGCCGACCTGATCGGCAAGATCCCTGGAGTCGTCCAGGCCGAGGACGTGACCGGACCCTATGACGTCATCGTGCGCGCCCAGGCCGACACCGTCGACGACCTGGGTCGCATGGTGGTCGCGAAGGTCCAGCAAGTGGACGGCATCACCCGTACCCTGACCTGCCCGGTCGTCCATCTGTAGCCCCCGTCTACCCTGTGGCGGTGAGCTGCTTCCGTCACCGCCACGCCGTCCTGTCCGCCCTCGCCCTGCTGATCACCACCGCGGGTTGCTCCTCAGCAGACGACAGCGCGTCGGCGGCGGTTCCCAGCCCGGACGCGAAGGTCACCGAGCTGTGCCGGAACCTGGACGAGGTCCTGCCGGCGAAGGTGGACGGCGAGAATCGCGACGATCCCGAACCCGCGTCCGCACTGACCGCGGGCTGGGGCGGCGAGGCGATCATACTGCGGTGCGGTGTCGGGCAACCGCCGAAGATGACGGATCCCAAGGTGGCCAATGGCAACGACCCGAAGGCGATGGCGGGCGGTGTCGACGGCGTCGACTGGCTGATGGAGCAGCAGGACGACGGGACGCACCGCTTCACGACCGCGAGCCGTGAGGCCTATGTCGAGGTGCGGGTGACCGACGGACGGGACAGCACGGGCGTACTGATCGATCTCGCCCCCGCCGTCAAGGAGGCGATCCCCGAGGGGATCGCCTCCTAGCTCGATCTTCAACCCGTCCGGCGCCTCAGCGCAGTCCGGTCCGCCGTCGCAGCGCCGCCTGCACCAGCCGGTCCACCAGCTCGGGGTACTCGACGCCGGTGGCCTGCCACATCTTCGGGTACATCGAGATGGGCGTGAAGCCGGGCATCGTGTTGATCTCGTTGATGACGAACTCGCCGTCCTCGGTGAGGAAGAAGTCCGCGCGCACCAGGCCTTCGCAGCCCGCCGCCTCGAACGCCTCCACCGCCAGCCGGCGCACCTCGGCCGTCTCCTCGCCGGTCAGCGGTGCGGGCACCATGCCGGGCGTGGAGTCGATGTACTTGGCCTCGAAGTCGTAGTACGCGTGCGCGTCGGGCGGGGGGATCTCGGCGGGTACCGAGGCACGCGGGCCGTCCTCGAACTCCAGCACTCCGCATTCGATCTCGCGGCCGCGCAGGGCGGCCTCCACGAGGATCTTCGGGTCGTGCCGCTGGGCCTCGGCGATCGCCTCGTCCAGGCCGGAGAGGTCGTCGACCTTGGTGATCCCGATCGAGGAGCCCGCCCGCGCGGGTTTCACGAACAGGGGCCAGCCGTGCTCACCGGCGAAGTCGATGATCTTCTTGCGGGCGGCGGACTCGTCGTTCTCCCACTCGCGGGGCCGGATCACCACGTACGGGCCGACCTTGAGCCCGAAGGAGGTGAACACCCTCTTCATGTACTCCTTGTCCTGCCCGACGGCGGAGGCGAGCACCCCGGAGCCCACGTAGGGAATACCGGAGAGCTCCAGGAGTCCTTGCAGGGTGCCGTCCTCGCCGTAGGGGCCGTGCAGTACGGGGAAGACGACGTCGACGTCGCCGAGCACCTTCGGTACCGAACCGGGCTCGCTGTAGACGACTTCGCGGTTCGCGGGATCGAGGGGGAGCACCACTGTGCCCTCGGCAGCGTCGGTGAGCTGGTCCACGCTGGGCTGGAGCCGGTCGACGATCGCCATGCGGTCCGGTTCGTCGGCGGTGAGTGCCCAGCGGCCGTCCCGGGTGATACCGATCGGCAGGACGTCGTACTTCGCCCGGTCGATGGCCTTGAGGACGGCGCCGGCGGTGACGACGGAGATCCCGTGCTCGGAGCTGCGCCCGCCGAACACAATGGCCACACGCGGCTTGCGAGGCGGCTGCTCGGGGCTCTGGGGGAGGTTCTGGGTGCTCATATCGCGATGAGAGTACCCGGTGGCCGCCTCCCTGATACAGCGCCCACGGTGCGGCAAACGGAGGGCTGCCACGGGGGCGTGCGTCCGTCGTCGCTCAGCGTCGTTCCGGCTTCGCGCTGCGCGACATCAGCTCCTTGAGTGCGACCACCGGGGGCTTGCCCTCGTGCACGATGCCGACGACCGTCTCGGTGAGCGGCATGTCGACGCCGTGCCGGCGGGCCAGATCCAGCACCGACTCGCAGGACTTGACGCCCTCGGCGGTCTGCTTGGTGACCGCGACGGTCTCCTCCAGCGTCATGCCCTTGCCGAGGTTGGTGCCGAAGGTGTGGTTGCGCGACAGCGGTGAGGAGCAGGTGGCCACCAGGTCGCCCAGGCCCGCGAGGCCGGCGAAGGTCAGCGGGTCCGCGCCGAGCGCGGCACCGAGCCGGGTGGTTTCGGCGAGCCCGCGGGTGATGAGCGAGCCCTTGGCGTTGTCGCCGAGCCCCATGCCGTCCGCGATGCCGACGGCCAGCCCGATCACGTTCTTCACGGCGCCGCCCAGTTCGCAGCCGACGACGTCGGTGTTGGTGTACGGGCGGAAGTACGGCGTGTGGCAGGCGGCCTGGAGCCGCTGGGCGACGGCCCCGTCGGTGCAGGCGACCACGGCAGCGGCCGGCATCCTGGCGGCGATCTCCCGGGCGAGGTTGGGTCCGGTGACCACGGCGATCCGGTCGGCGCCGACTCCGGCGACGTCCTCGATCACCTCGCTCATGCGCATGGCGGAGCCGAGTTCGACGCCCTTCATCAGCGACACCAGGACGGTGTCCGGGGCGAGCAGCGGCTTCCACCCGGCGAGGTTGCCGCGCAGCGTCTGGGAGGGGATCGCGAGGACGGTGAAGTCGGCGTCGCGCGCGGCCTCCGCGGCGTCCGTGGTGGCCCGCAGGTTCGCCGGGAGTTCGACTCCGGGCAGGTAGTCGGGGTTGGTGCGAGTGGAGTTGACCGCTTCGACGAGTCCCGGGCGTCGCGCCCACAGCGTCACGTCGCACCCGGCGTCGGCGAGCACCATCCCGAAGGCCGTACCCCATGATCCGGTGCCGAAGACGGCCGCCTTGACCGGCTTGCTCACGTGTTCAGCCCCTCTTCCCGCGCGGTGGCCCGTTTCCCGGCCCTCCGCTGTTCGTTCTGTCGTTCCTGGTGCCGGTCTTTCCGGTACTGCGGGTCCCCCTGCGCCCCGTCCACCGGCGAACCGTGCGCGGACGACCGGCGTTCGGGCGAACGGTCGTGTCCCCTGCGCCGGGGCTGGGCCCGGGTCTTGCGGCGCTGCTCCACGCGTTCGCGCTGCGGATCGTAGGGCTCCTTGGGGGCCCTCTCACCCCGGATCTCCTCCAGGTGGCGGGTCACCGCGGCCATGATGGCCTCGGTCGCCTCCTTGAGCAGCTCCGGGGTCATCTCCCGGCCGTAGAAACGGTCCAGGTCGACCGGCGGTCCGGCCAGCACACGGTGCGTCTTGCGCGGGAAGAGGCGGGGCCTGCCGGCGTACGGCGGCAGCACCTCGTTGGCGCCCCACTGCGCGACCGGGATCACGGGGCACCTGGTCCGCAGGGCGACCCGCGCGGCGCCGGTCTTGCCGGTCATGGGCCAGCCGTCCGGGTCACGGGTGAGAGTGCCCTCGGGATAGAAGGCGACGCATTCGCCGCGCTCCACGGCTTCGATCGCGGCCCGGAAGGCGCTGAGCGCGTCCGTGCTTTCGCGATAGACGGGGATCTGCCCGGTGCCGCGCATCATGGCGCCGACGAATCCCTTGTTGAAAAGACCGCTCTTCGCCAGGAATCGCGGAACACGACCGGTGTTGTACTGAAAGTGCCCGTAGGCGAAGGGGTCGATGTGCGAATTGTGGTTCACCGCGGTGATAAATCCACCTTCAGCCGGAATGTTCTCCATTCCGTGCCAGTCCCGTTTGAGGAGAACCACCAGCGGAGGTTTGCAGATCACCGCGGCGAAGCGGTACGCGAAGCCGATTCTGCGGCGCGGCACAGAGACACCTTCCTCTAAGTCCTGGACCCGGGGGCCAGGCGGGCCGCACAAGTGTCGCCCCCGGCTGCCGGTCTGTCGAGAACACCGTACGCCCCGCGCCCCCGGCCACCGGGTGCCGCGGGGGACAATGACGACGACGAGAGAGGGACGTAACACGCGTGCAGTGGACCTTGGTGGTACCCCTGAAACCGCTGGCCGAGGCCAAGAGCAGACTTTCCGACACCGCGGACGACACCTTGCGTCCGGGGCTCGCGCTCGCCTTCGCACAGGACACGGTCGCGGCCGCCCTGGCGTGCCGCGCGGTGCGGGAGGTGGTGGTCGTCACAGACGATGCCCTGGCCGGCCGCGAGCTGGCCGCGCTGGGTGCGGGAATCGTCGCCGACGAGCCGGGCAGCGGCCTGAACCCGGCACTGGCCCACGCGGCCGCCGCCGTGCGGTCCTCGTGGCACGCGGGTCCCGTGGCAGCTCTCAACGCCGATCTGCCGGCGCTGCGCACGGCCGAACTGGCGCGCGTACTGGAGAGAGCGGCCGCGTTCCCGCGCGCGTTCCTCCCCGATGCGGCGGGCGTCGGCACCACACTGCTCACGGCGGCGGCGACGGAGGAACTGCGGCCGTCCTTCGGCCCCGGCTCCCGGGCCCGGCACCGCGCGTGGGGAGCCGTCGAACTGCGTCTCGACTCGGTGGATTCCGTACGGCAGGACGTGGACACGGGGGACGATCTCCGGGCGGCGCTGGCGCTGGGGGTGGGGCCCCGCACGGCCGCCGCCGCCGCGCGGCTGCTGATCGCGGAGCAGTAGGCTGCGGCCATGCAGGCGACCGCGTACACCTACGACCCCGAGAGCCGCAGCGGCCAGGTGCTGCTGGACGACGGCACTCCGGTGCCCTTCGACGCGCCGGCGTTCGACGCGGGAGGCCTGAGGCTGCTGCGTCCCGGGCAGCGCGTGCGCATCGAGACCCGGGGCGAGGGCGAGGCCCGGCGGGTCACCCTGGTGACGCTCCAGACGTTCTGACCTGCGCGTTCCCACCTGCGCGTGCCGAGCGACATGTGCCGACCGGCGTGGCCATGGGCGGCCGGTCACCGGCCCCGGCACGGGATACGTGGACCGGCACACCGCGGGCCGGACTCCGTGACGGAGTCCGGCCCGGCGCGTGAGTACCGCTTCGCTGCCGCTACTTCTTGCGGGCGCTGGTCTTCTTGGCGGTGGTCTTGCGTGCGGTCGACTTCTTGGCGGGCGCCTTCGTGGCCGTCGCCTTTTTCGCCGGGGCCTTCTTGGCAGTCGTCTTCTTCGCGGCGGTGGTCTTGGCGGTCGGTGCGGCCGTCTTGCCGGTGGCCTTCTTGGCGGTCGTCTTGGCGGCGGTCGTCTTTCCCGCGGCCCGCTTCGCCGTCGTCTTCTTGGCGGTGGCCTTCTTGGCGGCGGCCGACTTCGCGGTCTTCTTGGCGGCGGCCTTCTTCACCGTCGCGGAAGCCCCGCCGGACAGGCTGCCCTTGGGCGCCTTCTTGACGGCGACCTCACCACCGCGCGGCAGCTTCTTCGAGCCGCTCACCAGGTCCTTGAAGCCCTGGCCCGCGCGGAAGCGCGGCACCGACGTCTTCTTGACCCGAACCCGCTCACCGGTCTGGGGATTGCGGGCGTAGCGGGCGGGGCGGTCGACCTTCTCGAACGAACCGAAGCCGGTGACCGAGACCCGGTCGCCCGCGACCACGGCGCGGACGATGGCGTCCAGGACCGCGTCGACGGCGTCGGCCGCCTGCTGACGACCGCCCATCTTGTCGGCAATCGCTTCTACGAGCTGCGCCTTGTTCACGTCTTCCCCTTCGGAGACATCGCCCGAACGAATCCGTTCAAGCGTTTTCGCACGCTAGGCAGATATATACCGCAAATCAAACACGAAACGGGCTTATCACCCTTGTGCCGCAACGAACTCGGCCGCCTCGAGCGGTTCAGCGTTCCTCTTCGGGAAATCGGCCCTCGTCGAGGTCCGTGATGAACCGTTCCAGCCGCTTTGCCGCACCGGCGAGATCGTGCTTGGCCGCAGCCGTAATGACCAGCAGCTTCCGGGCCAGCGCCATCCGTACGCCCTCCGGGACTTGCAGTGCGCGCACTCTTGCATGCGCTTCTTTGAGCCGGATCGCGACTTCCGTGTAGAGCTCGAGTTGGCCGTCGCGTTCCATGCACAGATTGTGCCATCTGGGGCGAGTTGTCGCCTGCGCAGGGGGCAACTGCAGCCTCGGACGGCGGTCCGAGCAGACTCCGGGGTCACGCGCACGTGACACGTGTACCCCGGCAACCACCTTCATAACGTGGGAAGTTGCACGGTCTCAAGAGGACGCGCGGGTCCGAATGGGTGCAGACACGGCCGTACCCCCGATCAGACCGATCGGGGGTACGGGAGGGGGTGAGGGTGGCCGAAAGTCGACCTGCCGCCTGGACTTCGCCTCAGGCGTTCTACGCCGAGAGCGTCCGCGGCTTGAACGACGGGCGCTTCGCCTCGTACGTGGCGATGTCCGCCTCGTTCTGGAGGGTGATGGAGATGTCGTCGAGCCCGTTCAGCAGCCGCCAGCGGGAGTTCTCGTCGAGCTCGAAAGCGGCGGTGATGCCCTCGGCGCGCACCTCGCGGGTCTCGAGGTCGACGGTGATCTCGGCCTGCGGGTCCCGCTCGGTGAGCTCCCACAGGGCGTCCACGATCTTCTGCTCGATGACGACGGTGAGCAGGCCGTTCTTCAGCGAGTTGCCACGGAAGATGTCGGCGAAACGTGAGGAGATCACGGTCTTGAAGCCGTAGTTCTGCAGCGCCCAGACGGCGTGCTCACGGGAGGAGCCGGTACCGAAGTCGGGGCCGGCGACCAGAACCGTGGCGCCCTCGCGCTCGGGGCGGTTGAGCACGAACTCCGGGTCCTTGCGCCAGGCCTCGAACAGCCCGTCCTCGAAGCCGTCCCGCGTCACCTTCTTGAGCCAGTGGGCGGGGATGATCTGGTCGGTGTCGACGTTGCTGCGGCGCAGCGGGACGGCCCGGCCGGTGTGCGTGGTGAATGCTTCCATGGTTATCGGACTCCAGCGGGCGTACGGGTGTCGGCGGCGAGGTCGGCCGGGGAGGCCAGGTGGCCGAGGACCGCGGTGGCGGCGGCCACCTGCGGGGAGACCAGGTGGGTGCGGCCCCCCTTGCCCTGCCGGCCCTCGAAGTTGCGGTTGGAGGTCGACGCGGAGCGCTCGCCGGGAGCGAGCTGGTCGGGGTTCATGCCCAGGCACATGGAACAGCCCGCGTGCCGCCACTCGGCGCCGGCCTCCTTGAAGACCACGTCCAGTCCCTCGGAGACGGCCTGCAGACCCACCCGCGCGGAGCCCGGGACGACCAGCATCCGTACTCCGTCGGCGACTTTGCGGCCCTTGACGATGTCCGCGACGGCGCGCAGGTCCTCGATCCGCCCGTTGGTGCAGGAGCCTACGAAGACGGTGTCCACACCGATGGAGCGCAGCGGCTGGCCGGCTTCCAACCCCATGTACTCCAGGGCCTTTTCGGCGGCGAAGCGCTCCGAGGCGTCTTCGTACGAAGCGGGGTCGGGGACCGCCGCGGAGAGCGGCGCGCCCTGGCCCGGGTTGGTGCCCCAGGTGACGAACGGGGACAGCTCGGTGGCGTCGATGACGACCTCGGCGTCGAACGCGGCGTCGTCGTCGGTGCGCAGCGTCTTCCAGTAGGCGACGGCCGCGTCCCAGTCCTCGCCCTTCGGGGCGTGCGGACGGCCCTTGAGGTACTCGAAGGTGGTCTCGTCGGGGGCGATCATGCCCGCGCGGGCGCCGGCCTCGATCGACATGTTGCAGATGGTCATGCGGGCCTCCATCGAGAGCTTCTCGATGGCCTCGCCGCGGTACTCCAGGATGTAGCCCTGGCCGCCGCCGGTGCCGATGCGCGCGATGACCGCCAGGATCAGGTCCTTGGCCGTGACACTGTCGGGCAGTTCGCCGTCGACGGTGATCGCCATGGTCTTCGGGCGGGCCATCGGCAGCGTCTGTGTGGCCAGGACGTGCTCGACCTGCGAGGTGCCGATACCGAAGGCCAGTCCACCGAACGCGCCGTGCGTGGAGGTGTGCGAGTCTCCGCAGACCACGGTCATGCCGGGCTGGGTCAGGCCCAGCTGGGGTCCGACGACGTGCACGACGCCCTGCTCGACGTCGCCCAGCGAGTGCAGCCGGACGCCGAACTCGGCGCAGTTCGCCCGCAGCGTCTCCAGCTGGATGCGGGAGACCGGGTCGGCGATGGGCTTGTCGATGTCGAGGGTCGGGGTGTTGTGGTCCTCGGTCGCGATGGTGAGGTCGGTACGGCGCACCCTGCGGTCGCTCTTACGGAGGCCGTCGAAGGCCTGGGGGCTGGTCACCTCGTGCAGCAGGTGCAGATCGATGAAGAGGAGGTCGGGCTCGCCCTCGGCGCGCCGGACGACATGGTCGTCCCAGACCTTCTCCGCGAGTGTCCTACCCATCGCTTTCCCTCCGGCCGGCAAAGATGCGCCGGCCCAACTAGAGATTCTTCAGGAGACGGCGCCCCACCCCCGATTCCGGGTCGTCGCCGCCGGACCCGGTGATTCACGGGCCCTTGTGTTGATGACTGTGTACGTCAAGAGTGGCGCGTTCCATGGAAAATTGAACTTGCGTTTCACAGAGTGAGACGCGAGTATCGTTGCATGGACAACAGTAGCGGCGTCGGCGTTCTGGACAAGGCGGCCCTCGTCCTGAGCGCTCTGGAGTCCGGTCCGGCCACCCTCGCGGGGTTGGTCGGCGCCACCGGACTGGCACGACCCACGGCCCACCGTCTGGCCGTGGCCCTGGAGCACCACCGGCTGGTGGCGCGCGACATGCAGGGCAGGTTCATCCTCGGCCCGCGCATGGCCGAGCTGGCCGCGGCGGCCGGTGAGGACCGGCTGCTCGCCACGGCGGGCCCGGTGCTCACGCACCTGCGCGACATCACCGGCGAGAGCGCCCAGCTCTACCGCCGGCAGGGAGACATGCGCATATGCGTGGCCGCGGCGGAGCGTCTGTCCGGCCTGCGGGACACCGTTCCGGTCGGCTCCACGCTCACGATGAAGGCCGGTTCCTCCGCGCAGATCCTGATGGCCTGGGAGGAGCCGGAGCGCCTGCACCGCGGCCTGCAGGGCGCCCGTTTCACGGCGACGGCCCTGTCGGGCGTCCGGCGCCGCGGCTGGGCGCAGTCGATCGGCGAGCGCGAGCCCGGTGTCGCCTCGGTCTCCGCGCCGGTGCGCGGCCCGTCGAACCGGGTGGTGGCCGCCGTCTCGGTCTCGGGGCCCATCGAGCGCCTGAGCCGCCACCCGGGCCGGATGCACGCCCAGGCCGTCATCGACTCCGCGACCCGCCTCTCCGAGGCACTGCGCCGCTCCTGACCACTTCTCCGTCGTCCCGTGGGGAACGGGCCCGCCCCAACGCCGCGGCAGGCCCTCCCCCGGACCCACGGAATCGCGGTGGACGTACCTGCACGAAGAAAGCCCTCCACCGAAGTGGAGGGCTTTCTTCTCTGTACCCCCGACCGGATTCGAACCGGCGCTACCGCCTTGAGAGGGCGGCGTGCTAGGCCGCTAC
This sequence comes from Streptomyces sp. NPDC005774, assembly GCF_042871645.1. NCBI lineage: Bacteria > Bacillati > Actinomycetota > Actinomycetes > Kitasatosporales > Streptomycetaceae > Streptomyces > Streptomyces sp. NPDC005774. Next base: position 122,281 of record NZ_JBIAIV010000007.1, read on the forward strand.
ACAACGGGGGCCTGGACACTGCGTTACCGCAGGCCCGAGCTGGTCTACCTGGACTCGAACCAAGACTAACTGAACCAGAATCAGTCGTGCTGCCAATTACACCATAGACCAATGATGGTTTAGACCAGTCGTACCCCCGACCGGATTCGAACCGGCGCTACCGCCTTGAGAGGGCGGCGTGCTAGGCCGCTACACAACGGGGGCCCTAGCGATCCTCACCCGGCCGGAGCCGGGTGGTGTCACCGTGAGGACGTGGGAGCTACCCGGTCGCCCTCGCGGGATGGATCTGTACCCCCGACCGGATTCGAACCGGCGCTACTGCCTTGAGAGGGCAGCGTGCTAGGCCGCTACACAACGGGGGCTCGCGGATGAGATCCGCGCTTTGCAGATGAGCTCTGCGAGCTGGCCTACCTGGACTCGAACCAAGACTAACTGAACCAGAATCAGTCGTGCTGCCAATTACACCATAGGCCACTGGAACGCAATCCCCTGAGGGTTCTTGTTCTAGTTGTGCGCTTGAGGGCTTTGACCTTCCGGCCCGGACCACCGCGGCGCAGGAAGAACATTACCCGATGCCGGACCCGGCTCCAAAACGGGTATCCGCGCCGAGGAGCGCGGGGAGTTCGCCGAGGGAGACGATCCTGCGCGGCCCGACGGGCGGTTCGGCGGTCGCGTACGCACCGCTTCGGTCGATCCACACGGACAGCAGCCCGGCCTCCGCGGCGCCCCGGCCGTCGATCTCCGGATGGTCACCCACGTACGCGACCTGGTCGGGCGGCAGGGCCAGGGCCTCGCAGGCCGCCAGGAACGCGCGGGCCTCGGGCTTGGACACGCCGAGCTCGGCGGCGCACAGGATGACCTCGAAGCGGTCGTGGACACCGAGGGCGCGCAGCTTGGGGTCCTGGACGTGGAGGCTGGAGTTGGAGAGCACCGCGTGGCGGTGGCTGGCGGCGAGCGCGTCGAGGACCGGCAGGACGTCCGGGAACAGGGACCAGGCGGCCTCGTAGTGCACCAGGTAACGCCCGAACCAGTCGTCGGCCTCGGCATCGGTCAGCTCACGCTCCAGGAAGACCCTGATGCGGTCGCGCCGCTGGGTCTCGAAGTCGACCTCGCCCGCGGCGAACCGGGCCCACTGCACATCGGTCACCTCCCGCCAGTGCGCCAGCGCCTCTTCCACGGAGGCGTACCGGGCGAGCAGTTCCTCGGCGAGGAGATACGCCCGCATGCCTTCGCGGTCGGCGGAGGTGTAGTCGAAGAGTGTGTCGTCCACGTCCCAGACAACTGCTCGGATCGCCATGGGACCGACGGTACCGGGGACGGCCGAGGGGCGGCACCCCGTACTTCCGGGTGCCGCCCCTCACCGTGCCGCCGCGCGAGCACGGTGCGGCCGCGCGCCGTGCTGCCGCGCAAGCACGGTGCGGCCTGCTCCGGAGGCCTGCTCCGGAGGCCCGCTGGGGGAACTACGCGGCGAGCTTCGCCAGGGCCGCGTCGATGCGGGCCAGCGTCGTCTCCTTGCCCAGGACCTCGAGGGACTCGAAGAGGGGCAGGCCGACCGTGCGGCCGGTGACGGCGACGCGGACCGGGGCCTGCGCCTTGCCGAGCTTGAGGCCGTGGGCCTCACCGGCGGCCAGGACGGCCTCCTTCAGGGACTCGGCCGACGTCCAGTCGGCGGCGTCCAGCTTCTCGCGGGCGGTGCGCAGCAGGGCGTCGGAGCCCTCCTTCATCGCCTTGGTCCAGGAGGCCTCGTCGAAGACCGGCTCCGGCAGGAACAGGAAGTCGACGTTGTCCGTGATCTCGGAGAGCACCTTGAGGCGGGTCTGCGCGTGCGGCGCGATGGCCTGCCACTTGGCCTCGTCGAAGGCTTCCGGGGCCCAGGGGGCCGCAGGGGCCTTCAGCCAGGGGCGGCAGCGCTCGGTGAAGTCCTTCACGTCGAGCAGGCGGATGTGGTCGGCGTTGATCGCCTCGCACTTCTTGAGGTCGAAGCGGGCCGGGTTGGGGTTGACGTCGCTGACGTCGAAGGCCGCGACCATCTCCTCGATGGTGAAGATGTCCTGGTCGGCGGAGAGCGACCAGCCGAGCAGGGAGAGGTAGTTGAGCAGGCCCTCGGGGAGGAAGCCGCGCTCGCGGTAGAGGTTGAGCGACGCCTGGGGGTCGCGCTTGGAGAGCTTCTTGTTGCCCTCGCCCATCACGTACGGCAGATGGCCGAAGGCCGGGGTCCGCTTCGCGATGCCGAGCTCGGTCAGCGCCTTGTACAGCGCGACCTGGCGCGGGGTGGAGGAGAGCAGGTCCTCGCCGCGCAGGACGTGGGTGATGTCCATCAGGGCGTCGTCGACCGGGTTGACCAGGGTGTACAGCGGGGCGCCGTTGGCGCGCACGATGCCGTAGTCCGGGACGTTCTCCGGGGTGAAGGTCAGCTCGCCGCGGACCAGGTCGGTGAAGGTGATCGTCTCGTCGGGCATCCGGAAGCGGACGATCGGCTCGCGGCCCTGGGCCTTGTACTCCTCGACCTGGGTGTCGGTCAGCTCGCGGCAGTGACCGTCGTACCCGGAGGGCTTGCCGGCGGCGCGGGCGGTCTCGCGGCGGGTGTCCAGCTCCTCCTGGGAGCAGTAGCAGCGGTAGGCGTGGCCGGCGTCCAGGAGCTTGCCGGCGACGTCGGCGTAGATGTCCATGCGCTGGGACTGGCGGTACGGCGCGTGCGGGCCGCCGACCTCGGGGCCCTCGTCCCAGTCGAAGCCGAGCCAGCGCATCGAGTCGAGCAGCTGGGTGTAGGACTCCTCGGAGTCGCGGGCCGCGTCGGTGTCCTCGATGCGGAAGACCAGCGTGCCCTGGTGGTGCTTGGCGAACGCCCAGTTGAACAGGGCGGTGCGGACCAGGCCCACATGAGGGTTGCCGGTGGGCGACGGACAGAAACGGACGCGTACGGGGGACGGGGAACCTGCTGCGCTAGCCACGCTTGACAACCTTGTTGGTGAGAGTGCCGATGCCTTCGATGGTGACGGCGACCTCGTCGCCGACGTTGAGGGGGCCGACGCCGGCCGGGGTGCCCGTGAGGATCACGTCGCCGGGGAGCAGCGTCATCGCCTCGGAGATGTTGACGATCAGGTCCTCGATGGAGTGGATCATCTCGCTGGTGCGGGCGAGCTGTCGCTGTTCGCCGTTGACCGTGAGCTGGAGGGTGAGGTCCGAGGCGGCGGCGAGGTCCAGGCCCGTCTCCACCCAGGGGCCGAGCGGGCAGGAGGTGTCGAAGCCCTTGGCGCGCGCCCACTGCGTCTCGCGCCGCTGGACGTCGCGGGCGGTGACGTCGTTGGCGCAGGTGTAGCCGAAGATCACGTCCTTGACGCGCTCGCGCGGGACCTCGCGGCAGAGCCGGCCGATCACCACGGCCAGTTCGGCCTCGTGGTGCACCTCCTGGGAGAAGGAGGGGTACTGGATCTCGTCGCCGGGGCCGATCACCGAGGTGGCGGGCTTGAAGAAGGCGAACGGGGTGTCGGGCACCTCGTTGCCCATCTCCTTGGCGTGCTCCGCGTAGTTGCGGCCGAAGGCGACCACCTTGTTGGGGAGCACCGGGGGCAGCATCCTGACCTTGCTCACCGGGACCTTGGTGCCGGAGAGTTCGAAGTCCGTGAACGGGATGCCCTTGATGATGTCCAGGACGAGCTCGTCCTGCTGGTCACCCTCGACCGCGCCGAAGGCGACGTTCCCGTCGATGGAGAATCTGGCGATGCGCACGGGATGCTTGGCCCCTTGACTGAGCTGGCTGGAGTCTGACGCTCCAGGCTAACGCGGCAGGGGGCGCGTGCCCCCGCGCATTGCCCCGTCCGCCGCCTCTGCGCACTCGACGCGCCTCGGCCGGGCGCGGCGACGGGGACAGCAAAGAGCGGCGCCCCCTGGGGAGGGGACGCCGCGGGGCCGATCCGGCCGCTCCGGGCCGCTGTGGACATCTCCGGGGCCTTTGAGCGTTCCGGGGCCGGTGCCCGTACCAGTCGGTGCCGGTACCGAAGGGGTGCCGGCGACAGGCCCTACTGGTTCGCGGCGCCGGCCGCGACCGGGATCTCCATGAGGATGGTGCGCCTGGGATTGGCAGTCTGGGCCGGGAGTTCGACGGTGTGCTCCTGGTGGACCGGCGTCTGCAGTTCGGCGGCGCCGTCGAGGTGCGCCAGCGTCGTGCGTCGCGGGTTGGCGATCTTGTGGAACATCGTCGTCGTCTTCACTGTTTACTCGACCCTGTCCTGTCGACGGGCGTCCGACGGGGTCCGGGGACCGCCCCTCGGGCGCGGGTTGTCTGTTGTGCCATCTCTGTAAAGCGCCAGGCTAAACATGCGATTCCCCGCCGACTGCCATCGGAGGCCGCGCCGCGCGTGTGAGTTTGCTCACGGATCAACGGTCAAACCATCTCAATCCGGGCCGGTGACCCACTCACCCGAAACGGGCATTGCCCCCTGAAGCCATCATTCCGCTCCTGATCATCGCGACTGGGGCATCGGATCGCCCCGGCGGAATCACCCCCCTTCACCCCCTTTGCTCGAGATCACTTTCTACGCCGAGTGACCTCCCCCTCACGTGGCGTCATGTAAGTCACGGCATACCCCATGGGCCTTGTTGGGAGATCCCGCACTGTGCTGGAATTCCAGCGACCGCCGCAGATTCCGATCCGGCGCACAGGGGGCGCACGAAAGCGCCATCGTGGCGGTGGACAAGGGGGAACCCGCGCCGGTCACTCACGACCACCATGGGGGCGTATTCAGGGCGCCCTTATGACGCCGACACCGTGTCCCGCCGTTCACTCGGAGGGGCGCCTGGTCCAGAGGTTGCGACGCTAGTGCAGGGACGTTTCAAGAGGGATGGCAGCGCTTCGGCGGAGCCGGAGCACGGCGGGAATGGCCCCAAGGCCGTCGGCTCCTCGCCCCAGCACGCCCAGAACCAGGGGCCGTCGGCCAACGGTGAGGGCACAGACCGGCCCGGCCGCCCCGGCGCCGCGCCCGCGGGACCGGATGGTGCTCCCTCGGCCACTCCGAAGCCCCCGAAGAACCCCACCGGCCCGGGGTCGCGCGTAGCCCTGCGCAACTGGCGGATCTCCACCCGACTGGTGTCGCTGCTCGCGCTCCCGGTGGTCGCGGCCACCTCGCTGGGCGCCCTGCGTATCAACCAGTCGATGGACGACATCCAGCAGCTCGACAACATGAAGCTGCTGACGGACATGACCCAGGAGGCCACCGAGCTCGCCGCCGCGCTCCAGGAGGAGCGCGACCAGTCGGCCGGCCCGCTGGCGCACGGGGGCAAGGCCACCGACTTCGGAGTCAAGGGCCACCGCGAGAAGACCGACCGCGCCCGGAAGAACTTCCTCGACAGTTCCGAGGAGATCAACAACGCCAGCCGGGACGGCAACCTCACCGGTGTCCGTGACAACCTGGTCCAGTTGGCAGGCAACCTGGGCGACCTCGAGAAGATCCGCAACACGGCCTATGTGTCGGAGGACAACTCCACCCAGACCGTCGAGGCGTACCACCGTCTGATCGAGAACCTGATCGGCCTCTCCCAGGACATGGCCGAGGCGACCAGCAACTCCGAGATGATCCAGCGCACCCGCGCCCTGGGGGCCTTCTCCGCCGCCAAGGAGTACGCGTCGATCCAGCGCGCGGTCCTCGCGGCGGCACTGCCCGCCAACAACACCAGCTTCGGCAAGCTCACCGAGAACGACCGGCTCTACGCCGAGTCGGCGCTGGAGAGCCAGAAGTCCGAGGTGCGCAGCTTCAAGAGCATCTACGGCGAGGACTCGGCCACCGAGCTGCTGGCGCCCATCGAGGACGGCAACGACACGATCCAGGCCACCGACAAGTACGCGGGCCGTGCCCTGGTGTCGGCCGACGGCCTGGAGTCGATGGGCAAGCGGTCCTACCGCGACTGGCTGGACGACAGCTCCACCAAGATCCAGCAGATGAAGAACGTCGAGCACACGCTGCTCGAGGAGATGGAACAGAAGGCCCGTGAGCTGCGCAGCGCCACCGAGCGCGACGCGATCATCTCCGGTGTGCTGATCCTGATCGTGCTCGGTGTCTCGCTGGTCGGCGCCTTCGTCGTGGCCCGCTCCATGATCCGCTCGCTGCGCCGCCTCGAGGACACCGCGACCAAGGTCGCCCAGGAACGTCTGCCCGAGTTGGTCAAGCAGCTGTCCGAGTCCGACCCGCAGGACGTCGACACGTCCGTGGAGTCGGTGGGTGTGCACTCCCGGGACGAGATCGGCCGTGTGGCCGCGGCCTTCGACGACGTGCACCGCGAGGCGGTCCGCCTCGCCGCCGAGCAGGCCCTGCTGCGGGGCAACGTCAACGCGATGTTCACCAACCTCTCGCGCCGCTCCCAGGGTCTGATCCAGCGCCAGCTGTCGCTGATCTCCGAACTGGAGTCCCGCGAGGCCGACCCGGACCAGCTGTCCTCGCTGTTCAAGCTGGACCACCTGGCCACGCGTATGCGCCGTAACGGTGAGAACCTGCTCGTCCTCGCGGGTGAGGAGCCCGGACGACGGTGGACCCGCCCGGTTCCGCTGGTCGACGTGCTGCGTGCCGCCGCGTCCGAGGTGGAGCAGTATGAGCGCATCGAACTGACCGCCGTGCCGACCACCGAAGTGGCCGGCCGGGTCGTCAACGACCTCGTGCACCTGCTCGCCGAGCTGCTGGAGAACGCGACCTCGTTCTCCTCCCCGCAGACCAAGGTCAAGGTCACCGGTCACGCGCTGCCCGACGGCCGGGTGCTGATCGAGATCCACGACACCGGTATCGGCCTGTCCCCGGAGGACCTGGCGGCGATCAACGAGCGGCTCGCCGCGCCGCCCACCGTGGACGTCTCCGTCTCCCGCCGCATGGGTCTGTTCGTGGTCGGCCGGCTGTCGCAGCGGCACGGCATCCGCATCCAGCTCCGCCCGTCCGACTCCGGCGGTACGACCGCGCTGGTCATGCTGCCCGTCGACGTCGCCCAGGGCAAGAAGCCCCCGGCCAAGCCCGGACAGCCGGGTGTCGGCGGCCCCGCCGCCGCGCAGGCCGCGGCCGGTGCCGCGGCGGCCCGCCGGTCCGCCGGTGGCGGTCAGCCCGGTGGCGGTGCTCTCGGTGCCGGTGCGCCCGGCGGTGGCCGGCTCCCCGCCGGCCAGGGTCCGCGGGCCGCACTGCCCGGACGGGACGGCCAGGGCCGCCCGGGTGCCCCAGGCGGGGCGCGTGGTCCGCAGGGCCAGCCGGGCAGGTCGTCCGCTCCGTCCCTGTTCGAGCATGGCGGCGCCCCCTCCGCTCCGTCGCAGGGCCGTCCGGCCCCGGCCGGCGCGGGTGCCGGATACGGCGGCCAGGCCCCGGGTGCCCCGCAGGGGATGCAGTCCGCGGGTCAGGGCGGTGCGCAGGGCCAGGACCTGTTCGGCGGCGGCCGGAGTGACGTACCCCAGCAGCGGGGCAACGCCGAGCGCGGCCGTCGTCCTCAGCTGCCGCCGCGCGGCAACGCTCCGCGCGCAGAGCTGCCCGGCGGCGACCAGCAGCAGCCGCGGGTGCCCAGCTGGAGCGACGAGAACGCCCAGCCGCCGGTATCCAGGGCTCCGCTGGACGCACCGCGCGGCCACGACGAGCCGGATGCCGCCCGGACGAACGCCATGCCGCGGTTCGACGACCAGCACGGCGCCGGCGCCACGTCCGAGATGCCCCGGTTCGACGACCGGCAGGGCCACGGCGCCCCCGGTGCCGGCCCCCCGCAGCACACCGGCCAGTACGGTGGGCCCGGCGCGAACGGCGCCCAGGACACGGGCCAGTTCCGCGGCGACCTCTACGGCGCCCCGGCGGACCGCTACAACGGGCAGGGCAACGGGCAGAACCCGTCCCACACCGGCCAGTTCCCGGCCCCGCAGGGCTACGACACCGGCTCGTACCACAACGGTTCCGCCGGTCAGTACCCGGGCCAGGGCGAAGGCGCTCCCGCGCGCTACCCCGCCCCGGAGCGGCCGAACCACGCGGACCCGGCCTCCACCGGCCAGTTCGAGCGTCCGCAGATGAACGGGGCGCAGGAACCCGGCCTCGGCAACCGGCGTCCTCCGGCTCCGCAGCAGCGGCCGGACCGTCTCCAGCCGGGCCAGTTGGGTCAGCCGGGCCAGCCGGCCGCCCCGCAGCGGCCCGACAACGGCCGCGGGCAGAGCGACGCCTGGGCACTGCCGCCGGCGTCCGGTCCCGGCGACGGGCGCACCCCGCTGTACGACACCCTGGAGACCAACTGGTTCCACGGTGCGCAGGAGGAGCAGGGCAATCCCCCGGCTCCGGCACAGCAGCCGCAGCAGCATTCACCGCAGCAGCAGCCGCAACAGCATTCACCGCAGCAGCCACAGGGGCCGACCGGTCCGCAGCGGTCCGCTGCCACCACCTGGCGCAGCTCGCCCAACGACGAACTGGTCCGGCAGGCCGAACGCGTCCGGAAGCCGGCCGCGGGCGGCGTCACCACATCCGGCCTGCCGCGCCGGGTGCCCAAGGCGAACCTCGTCCCGGGCACGGCTCAGCAGCAGTCCCACCAGAGCGGTCCGCAGGTCTCCCGTGCACCCGATGACGTGCGTGGCCGGCTGACCAATCTCCGTCGAGGTATCGCACAGGGTCGTCAGGCCGGTTCGTCATCCCAGACCGGCAGCTTCCCCCGACCCACTCACCAGCAGGAGCGTTAGTTGAGCCCGATGAGCCAGGCGGCACAGAACCTCAACTGGTTGATCACCAACTTCGTGGACAACACCCCCGGGGTGTCCCACACCGTCGTCGTGTCCGCCGACGGTCTTCTCCTGGCGATGTCGGAGGGCTTCCCGCGCGACCGCGCGGACCAGCTCGCGGCCGTGGCGTCGGGACTGACCTCCCTGACCGCCGGCGCCTCCCGCATCTTCGAAGGCGGCGACGTCGCACAGACGGTCGTCGAGATGGAGCGGGGTTTCCTCTTCCTCATGTCCGTCTCGGACGGCTCGTCCCTGGCCGTCCTCGCCCACCCCGATTGCGACATCGGTCTCGTCGGCTACGAGATGGCGCTCCTGGTCGACCGCGCGGGGGCGGTCCTCACCCCGGACCTGCGCGCCGAGCTACAGGGAAGTCTGCTCCACTGACCGGCACCGGCACCACCCGTCTCACCAAATCACCGTCCGGCCGCCACAATCCCCCCACCGGCCCCTCAGACGGCTTGACCGACCGACTTGCTGTCCCCGCCCGGAGGATCCATGACCCCGCCCAACGCTTCTCATGATCCGTACGCGGAACCGTACGAGGACGAGGGCGACCAGCCACTGGTACGTCCCTATGCGATGACCGGTGGCCGGACCAGGCCGCGCTATCAGCTGGCCATTGAGGCACTGATCAGTACGACGGCCGACCCGGCAGCGCTCATGGGGCTCCTTCCGGAGCATCAGCGCATCTGCCACCTGACCCGTGAGGTGAAGTCGGTCGCCGAGGTCTCGGCGCTCCTGAACATGCCGCTGGGCGTGGCCCGGATCCTGGTGGCGGACCTCGCGGAAGCGGGTCTCGTGGCCATCCATCAGCCGGGTGGCGACGAGACCACCGGCGCACCGGACGTGACACTGCTCGAAAGGGTGCTCAGTGGACTTCGCAAGCTCTAGCGGCGGGACGGTTTCCGAGAACCGTTCCACCACCTCCGCGAAGATCGTGGTGGCGGGCGGCTTCGGCGTGGGCAAGACCACGTTCGTCGGTGCTGTTTCGGAGATCAACCCGCTGCGTACCGAGGCCGTCATGACGTCCGCTTCGGCGGGCATCGACGACCTCACCCACACCGGGGGCAAGACCACCACCACGGTGGCCATGGACTTCGGCCGTATCACCCTGGACCAGGACCTGATCCTGTACCTCTTCGGTACACCCGGCCAGGACCGCTTCTGGTTCATGTGGGACGACCTGGTACGCGGCGCCATCGGCGCGGTCGTGCTCGTGGACACGCGGAGGCTGGCGGACTGCTTCCCGGCCGTCGACTACTTCGAGAACAGCGGACTGCCGTTCGTCGTCGCCCTCAACGGCTTCGACGGACAGCAGCCGTACCAGCCGGAAGAGGTGCGTGAGGCGCTGCAGATCGGGCCCGACGCCCCGATCATCAGCACCGACGCCCGGCACCGCTCGGACGCCAAGAGCGCGCTGATCACTCTGGTCGAACACGCCCTCATGGCACGCCTCCGGTAACCGAAGGCAACCACGGCATACAGCAGTTGTCGTAGATACACCGGGGTCGGCTGTGTCCTTGGACACGACCGACCCCGGTGTTCATAACGTTTCGGCAGAGGAATCGGCCGGGGTCGACACGCGACGCGTTCGATTGGTGCCCCTGTGCGTACGGCCGCCCCGCCTTTTGGCGGGGCTCATTCTTTTTGACCGTTTTATCTGCGGCTTACATCACGCCGGAACCTCCTCTTCCGCTGTTTGGAAGAGGACTGGTGGACATGCTGGAATGCCAGGACTGCCCATTGGTCAAAGACGCACTCAGCAGTCGTTGGCCCGCCGGGCTCTGAGACACTGCGGCACACCGTTGGTGCCGACCGCTGAGAGGTTGTTGGTCGAGTGAGGCGAAGCACGAGCAGTCCCGAGCCGTCGGCCCGGGGCAACTTCACCCCGCCGCCGCGCGCAGCGGCTCCCGCCCCCGTACACGACACGGAACCGACGGCCTCGCCCGCCCCGAGCGGCGGCCGTTTCTCCCCCCGCAACTGGCGGGTGGCCACCAGGCTGAACGCGATCCTGCTCATCCCCGTGCTGGTCGGCCTGGTCATGGGCGGCTTCCAGGTGAAGGGCTCGATCGACACCTGGCAGGAGGCCGAGGACGCGGAGAACACCGCGCGTCTGGTGCGGGCCTCCCTCAGCTACGCCAACGCCCTCTACCTCGAGCGGGACCTCACCGCCGCCCCGCTGCTGCAGGGCAATGGCCAGGACGACCCGGCCGTCGTCAAGGCGCGTGCCGCGACGGACAAGGCCGCCGACAACTTCGACGTGGCGGCCCAGTCCATGCCCGCCAAGGGGGGCCTGGAACGCCGGCTGAAGCTGCTGCGCGAGGCGGAGCCCAAACTCACGCCGCTGCGCCAGGCCGCGTACACCGCCAAGCTCAAGGGCGTGGAGACCGAAGAGGGCTACGTCCAGATAGCCAACCCGCTGATGCAGTTCGCCAACGAACTCGGCCTGGGCACCGGCAACGTCACCAGCTACGGCCGTACGGTCTACGCGATCTCGTTGAGCAAGGCGGCCCTGTCGCTCCAGCGGTCCATCGGTACGCATCTGCTGGTGAAGCCCGGCCCCACCGACAGCCAGCTCGCCAGCCAGCGGGTCGCGCTCTCGTCCTACGCCTACCTCGAGGGCATCGCCATCCAGGAGTACCTCGGCGGCGGCACCGAGGCCGACACGGCCAGGCTGAAGCAGCTCGAGCAGGAGATAAAGGCCGACGGCGCGGACCTGGCCAGGGAGAAGGCCGCCTCGGACCCGGACTACGTACCGCCGCCCGAGAACCCGATCACGTTGATCTCGGAGGTCGCGCGGCTCAGCACCACGGATCCGGCCGCCCGCACCGAGATGGCCGGCCGCGGCATCACCGTCGAGAACTACTGGGCGGTCAACACCCTCAAGTACGACGGCTACAGCGAGATCGAGTCGGACCTCGCCGACGCCGCGGTGGACGAGGCCTCCGCCATCGCCGGTGACGCCCAGCGCGACGCCTTCATCACCGGCGGCGCCGTCGTGATCGCCCTGCTCGCCGCGTTCATCCTGGCCGGCATGGTGGCCCGCCAGATGAGCCGCTCCATGCGCCAGCTGCGCAACGCCGCCTTCGGCATCGCCGAGCAGCGCCTGCCGATGCTGGTCGACCAGCTCTCCCGTACCGACCCCGGCCGGGTCGACACCCGGGTCGCCCCGATCCCGATCAACTCCACGGACGAGATCGGCGAGGTCGCCCGCGCCTTCGACCAGGTCCACCGCGAAGCCGTCCGGCTCGCCTCCGAGCAGGCCCTGCTGCGGGGCAACATCAACGCGATCTTCACCAATCTCTCGCGCCGCAACCAGTCGCTGATCGAGGGCCAGCTGACCCTGCTCACCGGCCTGGAGAACAACGAGGCCGACCCGGACCAGCTGGAGCACCTCTTCAAGCTGGACCACCTGGCCACCCGTATGCGCCGCAACGGCGAGAACCTGCTGGTCCTCGCCGGCGAGGAGCCCGGCCGCCGCTGGGACCAGCCGGTGCCACTGGTCGACGTGATCCGCGCCGCCTCCTCCGAGGTGGAGCAGTACGAGCGCGTCGAACTGTCCGGTGTCCCCGAGGCCGAGATCCACGGCCGGGCCGTGACCGACCTCGTGCACCTGCTGGCCGAGCTCCTTGAGAACGCCACCACGTTCTCCTCCCCGCAGACCAAGGTCCGGGTCACCGCGACCCGTCTTCCCGACGGCCGCGTGATGGTCGAGATCCATGACAAGGGCATCGGCCTGACCCCCGAGGACTTCGCGGACATCAACCACAAGCTGGCCAACCCGCCGACCGTGGACGCCGCGATCTCGCAGCGCATGGGCCTGTTCGTGGTCGGCCGGCTGTCCGACCGGCACGGCATCCGGGTCCAGCTGCGCCCCTCGGGCGAGCAGGCCGGTACGACCTCGCTGGTCATGCTGCCGGACGCGATCACCCGTGGTGGCGGTGGCCAGACGCAGCCCGAGCGCGACGAGTTCACGGTCTCCCAGATCATCCCTGAGCAGAACGCCTACCCGGGCGAGGACTTCAGTCAGCCGCAGCAACAGCGGCCGCTGCGCACGGCGGCGGAGCTCGGCTTCGACGACAGCCGTTACGAGGTCCCGGACGACCTCCGCGACCTGGACCCGGTCGGCCGTTCGCTGATGCGCAAGGAGCGACGGGCGGCCATGGACCCGCAGGGCCAGCTGCCCGCGCTGCCCGACCCCCAGGCACCCGGTGACCAGAACGGCTCCGACCAGGCTGCCTACCCCGACGAATTCGCCGCCGTCCCGCAGGGCTACGACGACGGCCGGGGCGCCGGTGACACCCGGAACTTCGAGGGCGCACCGGCCGGTTACCCGGAGCAGGAGCCCGTCGGTTTCGACCAGCAGGCGTACGGCAACGGGCAGCAGGCGCCGTACGAAGGACAGCAGCAATCGGCGTACGATGAGTCGTATTACGCGCCGGGCGGCCACCTGCCGCAGAACGACTCCTTCTCGTCGAACGGCGGCTACCCGGACGGCTCCTACGCGGAGCCGGCCCAGGCCGATCGGACGACGGGCGGCCCGGCCGGCCCCGGGGCGTTCCCGGGCTTCGGCGAGCAGCGTCCGCAGGACGACTGGCCGCAGCAGGACGGCTACCAGAACGGTTACCCGGCGCAGTACCCCGCAGCGCCCCCGGAGGCGGAGTCCGCACCGGCCGCTGACGCAACGGCGCAGGACAGCGTAGGCTTCGAGCGTCCGGGTCCAGGCCACTCCACCTCTCACGAGCTGACCGACGCCGGGCTTCCGCGTCGTGGAGCTTCCACGGGCGGCGCCGGTGAGAAGCAGCGTGCGAACCAGGGGCCCCCGGCTCCCGCTGCCGCTTCGGTTCCGGCCCAGCAGGGCGACGGCGACAGCTCCTGGCGTTCGGCGAACGACGAGCGCTGGCAGCAGGCGTCCTCGCTGCGGAGGCCCAAGGCGGGCGGGGTGACCTCATCCGGGCTGCCGCGGCGTGTTCCCAAGGCCAACCTGGTCGAGGGCGCCGCCGAAACCACCCCTCAGGGAGGCCCCCAGGTCTCCCGCGCCCCGGAGGACATCCGGGGCAGGCTGAGCAACCTGCGGCGCGGCGTCCAACAGGGCCGCAACGCAGGCAGTGAAACGAACGGCCAGGCCACTGGGAATCACCACAGTGGTCCTGACAGCACCTACAACCAGGAGCGTTAGTGTGAGCCCGATGAGCCAGGCGGCACAGAACCTGAACTGGTTGATCACCAACTTCGTGGACAACACCCCGGGGGTGTCCCACACGGTGGTGGTCTCCGCCGACGGACTCCTTCTGGCGATGTCCGAAGGATTTCCCCGCGACCGCGCGGACCAGCTCGCGGCCGTGGCCTCCGGGCTGACGTCGCTGACGGCAGGCGCCTCCCGGATCTTCGAGGGTGGCAGCGTGAACCAGACGGTTGTGGAGATGGAGCGGGGATTCCTGTTCCTCATGTCCATTTCCGATGGTTCCTCACTCGCCGTTCTCGCGCATCCCGATGCGGACATCGGTCTCATTGGGTACGAGATGGCCCTCCTGGTCGACCGTGCCGGTACGGTCCTGACCCCGGACCTTCGCGCGGAGCTCCAGGGGAGCCTGCTCAACTGACAAACGGACGGTGCGGTTTCGCGTCCCGGGGCCGTAAGGTCTTGGGACGCGGCTTCCACGTGAGGGATGCCAGGCACATTCGGAGGAGGAGAAAGTGGCTACACCACCAGACGGATCGTCTACGGGCAACTGGTCGTACGACCCTGCGCAGGGTCGCAACGACGGTTCCCAGAACCGGTACGGCTACTCCTCCCCGCCGAACCACGGCCAGCCGTACGTGCCGCAGGGCCCCGGTCCTTCGCCGTACGAGCAGCCGCATGCGCCGCGCATCCAGCCCGTGCAGCCGCAGCGCCGCACCCCAGAGCCGGCGCCCGCCGGGACGTCGAACAACCCCCTGGTGCGCCCGTACGCAATGACGGGCGGCCGCACCAGGCCGCGGTACCAGCTCGCCATCGAGGCACTGGTGCACACCACCGCGCAGCCGCACCAGATGCAGGGCCAGTTGCCCGAGCATCAGCGGATCTGCAACCTCTGCCGAGAGATCAAGTCGGTGGCCGAGGTCTCGGCCCTGCTGACCATCCCTCTCGGTGTGGCCAGAATTCTCGTCGCCGACTTGGCGGAGGCAGGACTGGTCGCCATCCATCAGCCCGGCGGCGACGAGAGCGCCGGCGGCCAGCCAGACGTGACACTGCTCGAAAGGGTGCTCAGTGGACTTCGCAAGCTCTAGCGGCGGTCCTTCCCGCTCCACCACCTCTGCGAAAATCGTGGTGGCGGGCGGCTTCGGCGTGGGCAAGACCACGTTCGTCGGTGCTGTCTCGGAGATCAACCCGCTGCGTACCGAGGCCGTCATGACGTCCGCTTCGGCGGGCATCGACGACCTCACCCACACCGGGGACAAGACCACCACCACGGTGGCCATGGACTTCGGCCGTATCACCCTGGACCAGGACCTGATCCTGTACCTCTTCGGTACACCCGGCCAGGACCGCTTCTGGTTCATGTGGGACGACCTGGTACGCGGCGCCATCGGCGCGATCGTGCTCGTGGACACCCGGAGGCTGGCGGACTGCTTCCCGGCCGTCGACTACTTCGAGAACAGCGGACTGCCGTTCGTCGTCGCCCTCAACGGCTTCGACGGACAGCAGCCGTACCAGCCGGAAGAGGTGCGTGAGGCGCTGCAGATCGGGCCCGACGCCCCGATCATCAGCACCGACGCCCGGCACCGCTCGGACGCCAAGAGCGCGCTGATCACTCTGGTCGAACACGCCCTCATGGCACGCCTCCGGTAACCGAGGCGGCCGGACCGTACGGTCGACGAACAGGGGAACGCCCCCTCCGGTCCGGAGGGGGCGTTCCCCTGTTCGTGGTGCCGCCCCGGCCGTGGGCGGACGTGTGAAGGGGGCCCACCCGGCGGGTGGGCCCCCTTCAGGGCGTGCTGCGGGCTCAGCGCCAGCTGTGCGGGGCGCGGAAGCCGGGCTCACGCTCGAGGCGGCGCCAGCCGGCCCTGGCGCGGCCGGGGCGGGCCGTGGCGTCGTGGGCGGGGCGGGCGGCGGCGCGGGCGAGGAGGATCGCGGTGATGGCGGCGACTTCCTCGGGCCCGGCGTGGCCCTTCTCGACGCGGATGTCAGGTGTGCTCATGGGTGTCAGTCTCCCTGGGAGAGAGGTCCGCGGGGTTGCCGCGAGGAGTCCGCCGGGTTACCGGGCGGATCGCTTCGGTCGGTCGGCTACTGCGGCGGGTTGCCGTGCTTGCGGGAGGGCAGGTCGGCGTGCTTGGTCTGCAGCATCGCCAGGGAGCGGATCAGCACCTCGCGGGTCTCGGCGGGGTCGATGACGTCGTCGACCAGACCGCGTTCGGCCGCGTAGTAGGGGTGCATCAGCTCGGACTTGTACTCCTTGACCATGCGCGCCCGCATGGCCTCCGGATCCTCCGCGTCGGCGATCTGGCGGCGGAAGATGACGTTGGCCGCGCCCTCCGCGCCCATCACGGCGATCTCGTTGGTCGGCCAGGCGTAGGTGAGGTCGGCGCCGATGGACTGGCTGTCCATGACGATGTACGCGCCGCCGTACGCCTTGCGCAGGATCAGCGAGATCCTGGGTACCGTCGCGTTGCAGTAGGCGTAGAGGAGCTTGGCGCCGTGGCGGATGATGCCACCGTGCTCCTGGTCGACGCCCGGGAGGAATCCGGGGACGTCCAGGAAGGTGAGGATCGGGATGTTGAAGGCGTCGCACATCTGGACGAAGCGGGCGGCCTTCTCGGACGCCTCGATGTCCAGCACGCCGGCCAGTGCCTGGGGCTGGTTGGCGACGATGCCGACGACCTGGCCGTCCATCCGGGCCAGTGCGCAGATGATGTTCCGCGCCCAGCGTTCGTGGACCTCGAGGTACTCGCCGTCGTCGACGATCTCCTCGATGACCTTGGCCATGTCGTACGGGCGGTTGCCGTCGGCCGGGACCAGGTCGAGCAGGACGTCGCTGCGGCGCTCGGCCTCGTCGGTGTTCTCGGCCCTCGGGGGGTTCTCACGGTTGTTCTGCGGGAGCAGCGAGAGGAGGTAGCGCACCTCGGCGATGCACGTCTCCTCGTCGTCGTAGGCGAAGTGGCAGACGCCGCTGGTCTCGGCGTGCACGTCCGCGCCGCCCAGGCCGTTCTGGCTGATCTCCTCGCCGGTGACCGCCTTGACGACGTCCGGTCCGGTGATGAACATCTGCGACGTCTCGCGGACCATGAACACGAAGTCGGTGAGGGCGGGGCTGTAGGCCGCGCCGCCCGCGCACGGGCCGAGCATCACGCTGATCTGCGGGATGACACCGGACGCGCGGGTGTTGCGCTGGAAGATGCCGCCGTAGCCGGCGAGCGCCGAGACACCCTCCTGGATCCGGGCGCCCGCACCGTCGTTGAGGGAGACCAGCGGCGCGCCCGCCGCGATGGCCATGTCCATGATCTTGTGGATCTTGGTGGCGTGGGCCTCGCCCAGCGCGCCGCCGAAGATCCGGAAGTCGTGGGCGTAGACGAAGACCGTGCGGCCGTCCACGGTGCCCCAACCGGTGATCACACCGTCGGTGTACGGCTTCTTGGTCTCCAGACCGAAACCGGTCGCGCGGTGCCGGCGCAGCTGCTCGACCTCGCGGAAGGACCCCGGGTCCAGCAGCAGTTCGATGCGCTCCCGGGCGGTCAGCTTGCCCTTGGCGTGCTGCGCCCGGGTCGCCTTCTCGCTCGGGCCGGCCAGTGCCTGCGCACGGATCTCGTGCAGTTCGGCAACACGTCCGCGCGCGTCGGTCGGCTCACCCGGTGCGTCATCCAAAACGGTCATGCTGTGACCTTACGAAGCTCACCCGGGAATGCGAGCCGTCGACTCCTCACAGTCTCGAGGCCGTTTTCCTGGTGCGACCGAACAGAACCGTGGCGGCACGCAGGCGTTCCGACTGCTCAGAGGGCGTGCGCGTTGTAGGGGTCCGACAAACTCCGAGACTGAGACGCCCCTCACAGCCACATGCCGGGCGGACTCCCCACGGGTGTCACACCCGTCGGATCCCGCGCCCGGCGTCCACCGATTTCACCGGACCGGCGACCCTTCCCCACCCCCGCATCCGGTCGATCCCAGATGTTCTCCGGGGGTTCACCCGTTCGGGTCGGTCCGCACCGCAGAGGGTAACGGTACGACCCGCGAACCCCGTGAACCCCGCAAGCCCCTCGAGGCCGATCGGGCCGCGACGGAAACGAGTCGGCACGGGGTGTGGAAGTGAGCGGCCCGGGGGACCCGCCTTCGATACGGTCGAACGAGCGAACCCTCCCGCCGGTCCCGTGCACCACTCCACGAAAGATGTTGAACTTTAAAGGGAATGCATCTACAGTGAGTCTCGTTGAAAGTGATTGAACATTCAACGGGATCATCCGATCTCCCCCGTCCCCAGGAGGAACACACCATGGGCATCTTCAGCCGCAAGAGCAACGAGACCGCCACCGCGACCGCCCCGGCCGCCGTGAACCCGGACCTGGCCGCCCTGACCGGCGACTACACGATCGACCCCTCGCACACCACCCTCGGTTTCGTCGCCCGGCATGCGATGGTCACCAACGTCAAGGGCAGCTTCCAGGAGTTCACCGGCACTCTGCACCTGGACGGCTCCGCCCCGTCCAACTCCACCGCCACCCTCGACGTGGAGATGGCCAGCATCGAGACCGGCAGCGCCGACCGTGACGGTCACCTGAAGAGCGCGGACTTCTTCAAGATCGAGGAGTTCCCGAAGATGACCTTCCGCTCCACCAAGGTGGAGGCTCTGGGCGGCGACGACTACCGCATCACCGGTGACCTGACGATCCTCGGCACCACCAAGCCCCTCGCCATCGACCTGGAGTTCAACGGCTCCGCCAAGGACCCCTTCGGCAACGAGCGCATCGGCTTCGAGGGCAAGGCCGACATCCTGCGCTCCGAGTGGGGCCTGACCTGGAACGCCGCGCTGGAGACGGGTGGCGTCCTGGTCTCCGACAAGATCAAGCTGAACTTCGACATCTCGGCGATCAAGAACGCCTGAGCCGACGGCCCAGCCCGTCCGGCACCGCTGAACGCGCGCCCGCCTCCTCCGTACCGAGGAGGGCGGGCGCTCGGCGTCCCGGCGCCGCGGGCTCACTCCCCCGGCATCAGCTTCGCGACGGCCGTCTCCGCCTGCATGGACCGGCCCCCGGCGTACGGGTCCAAAGGGCGCCGAGCATGGCGCGACACCGCTCCGTCCTGCCCAGTGCCTCGAAACGGGCCTTGTCGCGAGGCCCCCGCTCCAGCACCGCCGCGAGCTCTTCTCGGGCACCATCGGTCTCCTGCCGCGACACGCGGGCCGCCGTCCCTCACCCGTCCGCCTCGGCGGCGCCGGCCTCCGCGAGTCCGGCCGGCGGCATCCGTCCCATCCGTCCGGTGGCCGTCAGTTCCTCGACCCGCCGGACGTCGACCGGGGGATCAGAGGCTGCCGCCGGGCCTGCGGGGAATCAGCCGGAGGAAGTACGCCCCGTTCAACGCCGTGCGGGTGCCGGTGAGCCGGCCGTGGCACAGGGCGACGTCATTGACCTCGGCGGCCGTGACGGAGGGGGCGCCCGCCCTCTCCTTGCCCGCCTTCACCCAGCAGAGCCCGGCACGCGGAGCCGGGTGGGCCAACGGTCAGGCGTCCGGCTCCGCGGTGGACGGGAAGGCCTGCGGGGCAACGGGATCCGACGGCGTCGTGGAAGGAACGCAGGCCCACCGGCCCCTCGCCGTCGCGCAACGGCCGGGCGGCAGCACGTCAGAACCCGCCGCCGAAGTCCCCTCCGCCGCCGAAGCCACCGCCACCACCGAAGTCACCGCCCCCGAAACCACCGCCGAAGTCCCCGGGGTCGAAGTCGGCGCCGGAGATGTCGCCGCCGCCGTACCCACCGAAGTCGCCGTAGCCGGCGCCGTAGTCGGCCCCGTAGGCGGGGCTCGCCATCATGCTGCCCAGCATGGTGCCGACCAGCAGGCCGGGCAGCACGCCACCGCCGAAGTAGCCGCCCGCCCAGGGGCCGTAGGCCGGGCCCGCCTCCCAGTAGGGCCGTCGGCCGGAGTCGGTGTCGACCTCGCGGACGGCCGGCTCCAGGCCGTCGGTGAGGCGGGTCCGGTCCGCCGCGCAGACCGGGACCTCGCGCGCGGTGCCGCTCGGAGGCGTCCAGTGGGCGTCCGCGACCGAGGGACCGTGGCGCGGGTCGAAGAAACAGGGCGGACGGCGCTCCGGCAGCGCCCGGCCCTCGCGACGGGCGGCGAGCACGGCCAGCGCGAAGCGGCCGTCCTCCACGGCCTGGGTGACCGCCCGGACGTCCTCCGGCCGGTCCGCCCGGTCCATCAGCTGCTTGGACAGTTCGTAGGAGTCCAGCGCGCGTTCGTAGTCCGTGCGCATGGCGTCGTCGGCGCCGGGCTCGCCGGGGTGGAAGTCGAGCCGGTCGAGCTCCTCGCCGAAGGCGGTGATGTCCTCGTCGACCACGACCCGCAGCTTCTCCAGCGCGGCCCGCTGCTCCTCCTCGTGGCGCTTGCGGTTGCGGCGGACCACGGCGTAGGCACCCGCACCGCCCACCGCCACCACCGCACCGACGGTGATCAGACCGCCGAGCGGCACCTCACCGCCACCCTCGTTCCAGGAGGCCGGCGCCGAGCCGCCGATGTTGCGCAGGGCGTCGTCGACGAAGTCGTTCAGCTGGGCCTTGGCGTCGCCCGCACCCTGCGCGGCCGTGACCAGGTTCCCCACACCCTGACGGCTCAGCACGCTGCTGTCGGCACGCGCGTCGAACTCGTCACCGAGACGGACGCCGTACAGACCGGTGATCCCGGTCTCGGTGCGCAGGTTCCGGAAGAGGCCCTCCGTGGGATATCCGGCCGGGAGAACCGCGACGAAGACGGGTTTGTCCGCGTCCTCGATCTTGTCCGCGAGAGCCTTGGCGTCCGACTCGGACAGGACGCCGGTCGCCTCGGGATCGACGTAGACGGGGCTCTCGCGCAGTGCCTGCGCCACGGTCGAGAGGTCGGTGTCCGCGCGCGCGCCCGGCGCCCCGGCCATCAGGACCGCCAGAGCGGCGGCCACCGGCACGATCAGCAGGCGTACGAGGGTACGCGTCAGCGCGTCCTTCATAGGTTCGAAGCTACCCGAACCGGGGCGGAAACGGGCATCCGGTCCGGCATGGACCTCCCGTACGGCACGCGCGGCTCGCGCGTCACCACGGATCGTCCCTGCCGGACCGGTTGGGGTCAGGCCGCCGGTTCGACCCCGGCCCGCAGCAGCCCGTACGTGTACGCGTCCTCCAGGGCCTGCCAGGACGCGGCGATGACGTTGTCCGCGACACCCACGGTCGACCACTCCCCCGCACCGTCGGACGTGGAGATCAGGACCCGGGTGGTGGACTGCGTGCCGTGCTTGCCCTCGAGGATGCGGACCTTGTAGTCGACGAGCTCCAGCTTGGCGAGCTGCGGGTAGATCCGCTCCAGGGCGACGCGCAGGGACCGGTCCAGGGCGTTGACCGGGCCGTTGCCCTCGGCCGTGGCGACGATCCGCTCGCCCTTGGCCCAGAGCTTGACCGTGGCCTCGTTGGCGTGGGTGCCGTCGGGGCGGTCCTCGACGATCGCGCGCCAGGACTCGACGTCGAAGTACTTCAGCGGCCTGCCCTCGGTCTCCGCGCGCAGCAGGAGTTCGAAGCTCGCGTCGGCGGCCTCGTACGTGTAGCCCTTGAGCTCCCGTTCCTTGACCCGCTCCACGACCCGGCCGACCAGTTCGCGGTCGTCGCCGAGGTCGATGCCGAGTTCCTTGCCCTTGAGCTCGATGGAGGCGCGGCCGGCCATGTCGGACACCAGCATCCGCATGGTGTTGCCGACTTGCTCGGGGTCGATGTGCTGGTACAGGTCGGGGTCGACCTTGATGGCGGAGGCGTGCAGGCCGGCCTTGTGGGCGAAGGCGGAGACGCCGACGTAGGGCTGGTGGGTGGAAGGGGTCAGGTTGACCACTTCGGCGATGGCGTGCGAGATGCGCGTCATGTCCCGCAGCCGGCCCTCGGGCAGGACCTTCTTGGCGTACTTGAGCTCCAGCGCCGCCACCACCGGGAACAGGTTGGCGTTGCCGACGCGCTCGCCGTAGCCGTTGGCCGTGCACTGCACGTGGGTGGCGCCCGCGTCGACGGCGGCGAGGGTGTTGGCGACCGCGCACCCGGTGTCGTCCTGGGCGTGGATGCCGAGCCGGGCGCCGGTGTCGGCGAGCACCGTGGAGACGACGGCCTGGATCTGGGCGGGGAGCATGCCGCCGTTGGTGTCGCACAGGACGACGACGTCGGCGCCGGCCTCCCGGGCGGCGCGGACGACGGACTTGGCGTACTCGGGGTTGGCGCGGTAGCCGTCGAAGAAGTGCTCGCAGTCGACGAAGACCCGGCGGCCCTCGGCCTTGAGGAAGGCCACGGTGTCGCGGACCATCGCCAGGTTCTCGTCCAGGGTGGTGCGCAGGGCTAGCTCGACATGGCGGTCGTGGGACTTGGCGACCAGGGTGATGACCTGAGCGCCGGAGGCGAGGAGTCCCCTGACCTGCGGGTCCTTCTCCGCGGTCGTGCCCGCGCGGCGGGTGGCGCCGAAGGCGACCAGCTGGGCGTGGCGGAAGTCGATCTCCTGCTGGGCGCGGGCGAAGAACTCGGTGTCCCGCGGGTTCGCGCCGGGCCAGCCGCCTTCGATGAAGCCCACGCCGAAGTCGTCCAGGTGCCGTGCGATGGCCAGCTTGTCGGCGACGGTGAGGTTGATGCCCTCACGCTGGGCGCCGTCGCGCAGGGTGGTGTCGAAGACGTGGAACGAGTCGTCGGGCTCGCTGGGTGCGGTCATGGTCTGAAGGCTCCTGATGTTGGATCTCGGTCTACCGGAATGACCGGTTCCACCGTCCCCCCATGGTCCCTCGCGCCCGGTCCCCGGCTTGAGGTGGGCCAGGAAACAGAAAAACCTCTCGCGGGTGCGAGAGGTCTGCGCGCGGGTCGAGGACGACGGTGTCCGCCCGTACGTTGTCGTACGTGCGGTCACTGCGGACCGGCGCGCCTGCTGCCAATAATCGTGGCGAACGAGAGCACGGGGGAAGTCTGACACAAAGCGGTCCCGCGATCACCGTCCGTCTCAGGATGCGGGCGTTGGGTGTCCGGCCCGCGGCGACCGGAAGGCCGGGCCGGCGATGAGCGGGGTCCGGCCGCGGTGACCCGAGGCTTCCGGCCGGCGACGACCGGGTAATCCGGCCCCGGCGAACGGGTGCCCGGCAAGCGGAGAGCCGGGCCGACGGTGACCTGGGGTCCGGCCCGCGGCGACCCGAGGCATTCGGCCGGCGACGACCGGGGAATCCGGCCCCGGCGAACGGGTGACCGGCCCGCAGCGATCCGGGTGACCGGCCCACGGCGTCCGGGCGGGGCCACGCGAACGCGCGGCCCCCCACGGACCTCCGTGGGGGGCCGGCCGTACACGTCGTCGTCGGGGCCGGGCGCTCAGCCCAGCGGGTGCATCCAGCCGTGCTTGTCCTCGGCCGTGCCGCGCTGGATGTCGAGCAGGGCCCGGCGCAGGCGCTGGGTGACCTCACCGGGCTCGCCACCGCTCTGCTTCCACTCGCCGCCGGCCCGCTTGACGGTGCCGACGGGCGTGATGACGGCCGCGGTGCCGCAGGCGAAGACCTCGGTGAGGATGCCGTTCTCCGTGTCGCGCTGCCACTGCTCGACCGAGACCCGCTCCTCTACGGCCTCGTAGCCGAGGTCGCGGGCGACGCTCAGCAGGGAGTCACGGGTGACGCCCTCCAGGATGGAGCCGGTGAGAGCCGGGGTGACGATCTTGTCCCCGTAGACGAAGTACAGGTTCATGCCGCCGAGTTCCTCGACCCAGGTGTGCTCCACGGCGTCGAGATAGCAGACCTGGTCGCAGCCCTTGGCGGCGGCCTCGGCCTGGGCGAGCAGGGAGGCCGCGTAGTTGCCGCCCGTCTTGGCGTCGCCCATGCCACCGGGGACGGCACGGACGCGGTCCTCGGAGACCCAGATGGAGACCGGCTTCACACCGCCGGGGAAGTAGGCGCCGGCGGGAGAGGCGATCACCAGGAACAGGTACTCGTTGGCGGGCTTCACACCCAGGCCGACCTCGGTCGCGATCATGAACGGGCGCAGGTAGAGGGATTCCTCGCCACCGTGCGCCGGAACCCAGGCCTTGTCCTGCCCGACCAGGGCGTCGCACGCCGCGAGGAACGTCTCCACCGGCAGCTCGGGCATCGCGAGGCGGCGGGCGGAGCGCTGGAACCGCTCGGCGTTCTTCTCGGGGCGGAAGGTGGCGACGGACCCGTCGGGCCGGCGATAGGCCTTCAGGCCCTCGAAGATCTCCTGTGCGTAGTGCAGGACGTGGGTCGCCGGGTCGAGGGGGATCGGCGCGTACGGGACGAGCTGTCCGTCGTGCCAGCCCCGGCCCTCGGTCCACTTGACCGTCACCATGTGGTCGGTGAAGTGGCGTCCGAACCCCGGGTCGGCCAGGATCGCCTCGCGCTCGGCGTCGGAGAGCGGGTGGGCGGAGGGCTTGAGCTCGATCGTGGGCGTGGTCATGAATGGTTGTCCTTCACCGGTTGTAGTGACGGGCCGCGTTCACGCCCGTACGGCCGGTGGCCAGTGGTAGGACGTCCGAGTATTCCCTCATTCGGCGGCTCCGCGTTCGATTATCGCCCGGAGGCGGCGGAGGTGGGAATACGGGGTGAATGCGGCCCGGTGGTCGATGGTGGCACCCGGCGGGGACATGGGGAAGCCGCCGGGCGGTCGCGACCGGCGGCTTCGAATGGTGTCGAGTGTGCGCGCCCGGTCAGCCGGCTACGCGTACGGCGAGCGCGTCGCCGATCTCGGAGGTGCTGCGTGCGGGCAGGCCGACGCGCTCCGCGAGGTCGACGGAGACGGCGTCCTCGATGCGGGCGGCCTCGGCCTCGTGGCCGAGGTGGCGCAGGAGGAGGGCGACGGACAGGACCGTGGCGCTGGGGTCGGCCTTGCCCTGGCCCGCGATGTCCGGGGCCGAGCCGTGCACGGGCTCGAACATGGACGGGAACGCGCCGGACGGGTTGATGTTCCCGCTGGCGGCGACGCCGATGCCGCCGGAGACGGCCGCGGCGAGGTCGGTGATGATGTCGCCGAAGAGGTTGTCGGTGACGATCACGTCGAAGCGCTCGGGCTGGGTGACGAGGTAGATCGTCGCGGCGTCGACGTGGATGTAGTCGGTGGTGACCTCGGGGTACTCCTCGGCCACCTTGTTGAAGACGTTCGTCCACAGGTGGCCGGCGAAGGTCAGCACGTTGTTCTTGTGGACCAGCGTGAGCTTCTTGCGGGGGCGGGCCTGGGCGCGGGCGAAGGCGTCGCGGACGACGCGCTCGACGCCGAACGCCGTGTTCACCGAGACCTCGGTGGCGACCTCGTGTTCGGTCCCCTTGCGGATGGTGCCGCCGTTGCCGGTGTAGGGGCCCTCGGTGCCCTCGCGGACGACGACGAAGTCGATCTCCGGCTGCCCCGCGAGCGGCGTGGCCACGCCCGGCAGGAGCTTCGACGGCCGCAGGTTCACATGGTGGTCGAAGGCGAAGCGGAGCTTCAGCAGGAAGCCCCGCTCCAGGACGCCGGAGGGGACGCTCGGATCGCCGATGGCGCCGAGCAGGATGGCGTCGTGCCGCTTCAGCGCGTCGAGGTCGGCGTCGGTGAGGGTCTCACCGGTGGCGTGGTAGCGCTGGGCACCGAAGTCGTACTCCCTGGTCTCCAGCTTCACATCCTGCGGGAGGACGGCGGAGAGCACTTTCAGGCCTTCGGCCACGACTTCCTGGCCGATGCCGTCACCGGGGATCACTGCGAGATTGATGCTGCGAGACATGCGGGCACCCTACTCCTCGTCCCATGCTCTGACATGAACCGTCCGGGATACGGACATCCGCACGGGAGGGGAGGTCTCGGTCCGGTGCGCGCGGCGCGGATCAGTGGCCGGTCGAGCCGCCGTTGTCGCGGCGGTCGAGGGCGCGCTGGAGGGCGGCGGCGGCGTTCTTGCGGTCGGACTCGCTCGCGCGGGAGGTGTGACGGACGCGGCGGCGGGCGGTGGTCTCGGCCATGGGGAATCGACTCCTTCGACAAGCCGGGAATGCGGAGGGGGGAAACGCGTCACCGGAAGGGGCGGGGAACGGGGCCGCAGGGGTTGCCTGCACGGGGCCCGGCTCGCTACCGCCGTTCGCTTGATCGAGCGAGACGTTCGGCTCCTACAAAAATAAGGGGGCCCGGCGCATCTGTCTGCACAATTACTCGGACTTCCTACTATCTGAGACGGTGAACTCGGTCCCACCGCCGCGACCTGCGAAAACGCCGGACGGGCCAGGTCGTGACGACCTGGCCCGTCCGGCGGGGCTGCGGCAGCGGTACGGGGGCCCGGTGCCGGGAGGGGTCAGCCCATGTGCGGGTACGCGTAGTCGGTCGGCGCGACCAGCGTCTCCTTGATGGCACGGGTCAGGGTCCAGCGCATCAGGTTCTGCGGGGCTCCGGCCTTGTCGTTGGTGCCGGAGGCACGGCCGCCGCCGAAGGGCTGCTGGCCGACGACGGCGCCGGTCGACTTGTCGTTGATGTAGAAGTTGCCCGCCGCGTAGCGCAGCTTCTCCATCGTGTACGCGGCCGCCGCGCGGTCGCCCGAGACGACCGAGCCGGTCAGCGCGTAGTCGGACACCGACTCCATCTGGGTCAGCATCGCGTCGTACGCGTCGGCCGCGCTGTCGTCGTACACGTGCACGGCGAGGAACGGGCCGAAGTACTCGGTGCGGAAGACCTCGTTCTCCGGGTCGGAGCACTCGACGACGGTCGGGCGGACGAAATAGCCGACCGAGTCGTCGTAGGAGCCGCCAGCGACGATCGTGCAGGACGGGTCCTCCTTGGCCCGGTCGATGGCGGCCTTGTTCTTGGCGAAGGACCGCTCGTCGATGACGGCGCCGACGAAGTTCGACAGGTCGGTGACGTCACCCATGGTGAGGTAGTCGACCTCGGCGGCGAACTCCTCCTTGAAACCGTCGTTCCAGATCGACGCCGGGATGTAGGCGCGGGAGGTGGCGGAGCACTTCTGGCCCTGGTACTCGAAGGCGCCGCGGGTCAGGGCGGTCTTCAGCACGGCACGGTCGGCGCTCGGGTGGGCGACCAGGAAGTCCTTGCCGCCGGTCTCGCCGACCAGGCGCGGGTAGGTGCGGTACTTCTCGATGTTGTTGCCGACCGTCTTCCACAGGTGCTGGAAGGTCTTGGTGGAGCCGGTGAAGTGGATGCCCGCGAGATCGCGGTGCTCCAGGGCGACCTTGGAGACCTCGATGCCGTCGCCGGTGACGAGGTTGATGACGCCCTTGGGCAGGCCGGCCTCCTCCAGGAGCCGCATCAGCAGCACGGCGGCGTGGGTCTGGGTCGGGGACGGCTTCCAGAGGACCACGTTGCCCATCAGGGCCGGCGCGGTGGGCAGGTTGGCCGCGATCGCGCTGAAGTTGAAGGGCGTGATCGCGTAGACGAAGCCCTCCAGCGGGCGGTGGTCCATGCGGTTCCACACGCCCGGCGAGTTGGCCGGGGGCTGCTCGGCCAGGATGCCGCGCGCGTAGTGGACGTTGAACCGCCAGAAGTCGATCAGCTCGCAGGGGCTGTCGATCTCG
This sequence comes from Streptomyces sp. NPDC005774, assembly GCF_042871645.1. Classification (NCBI taxonomy): domain Bacteria; kingdom Bacillati; phylum Actinomycetota; class Actinomycetes; order Kitasatosporales; family Streptomycetaceae; genus Streptomyces; species Streptomyces sp. NPDC005774. Next base: position 149,686 of record NZ_JBIAIV010000007.1, read on the forward strand.
GCCTGCTGCACGGTCTTGGACTGGCCCAGCATGGTGGAGGCGGCGATGGTCTCGCGCCAGGGGCCCGACAGCAGTTCGGCGGCGCGCAGGATGATCGCCGCGCGGTCGTCGAAGGACATCGCGCGCCAGGCCGGGGCGGCGGCCAGGGCTGCGTCGATCGCGTCCTGGGCGTCCTGCTGGGTGGCGTTGGCGTAGGTGCCCAGGCGCGCCTTGTGGTTGTGCGGCTGTACGACGTCGAACCGCTCGCCGCCGCCCATCCGCTTCTCGCCGCCGATGGTGCAGGGCAGGTCGACCGGGTTGTCGGCCAGTTCCTTGAGCTTGGCCTCCAGCCGGGCGCGTTCGGGCGAGCCGGGGGCGTAGCCGTACACCGGCTCGTTGACGGGCGTGGGGACCTGGGTCACAGCGTCCATTGTTTCCGTACTCCTTGACTTGAGCGGTGGGTGCTTGAGCGGTGGTGCTCGGGCTCAGCCCTTGCTGACCATCGAGCGCAGGAAGAAGCGCAGGTTCGCCGGCTTCTCCGCCAGACGGCGCATGAAGTAGCCGTACCAGTCGGTGCCGTAGGCCGTGTAGACGCGCATGCGGTGGCCTTCGGCGGCCAGCCGCAGGTGCTCGTCGCCGCGGATGCCGTAGAGCATCTGGAACTCGTACTCGTCGAGCTTGCGCCCGGCGGTGCGGGCCAGTTCCTGGGTGATGGAGATCAGACGCGGGTCGTGGGACCCGATCATCGGGTACCCCTCGCCCTCCATCAGCGTCCGCAGGACGCGCACGTACGCCTTGTCGATCTCGTGCTTGTGCTGGTGGGCGACCTCTACGGGCTCCTTGTAGGCGCCCTTCACCAACCGTACGCGACTGCCGTTCGCGGCGAGGCGGCGCGCGTCCTCCTCCGTGCGGAAGAGGTAGGCCTGGATGACGCAGCCGGTCTGGGGGAAGTCCTTCCGCAGCTCGTCGTGGATGGCGAACATCGAGTCGAGGGTGGTGTGGTCCTCGGCGTCGAGGGTGACCGTGGTGCCGATCGCGGCGGCGGCCTCGACGACCGGGCGGACGTTGGCGAGCGCCAGGTCGTGTCCGCCGGGAAGCGCCTGGCCGAACATCGACAGCTTCACCGACATCTCGGCGCGGGTGCCGAGTTCCAGCGGGCCGAGCCGGCCGATCAGTTCCAGGTAGGCGTCGCGCGCGGTGGTGGCCTGCTCGGGGGTGGTGATGTCCTCGCCGACGACGTCCATCGTCAGCTCCAGGCCGTTGCCGGTGAGCTCGTCGATGACGGGCAGGATCTCGTCCACGGTCTCACCGGGGATGAAACGGTCGACGACCTGCTTGGTCACCGGGGCCGCCGAGACGAGGCGACGCATCCGGTCGCTGCGTGAGGCGGCGAGAATCACGGGACCCAGCACGGGGACCTCCACAAGCTGCTGAATGACCGCGACCCGACGCTTCGGGTACGGCACGGGGAACCACCGTGAAACCTAAGGATTCATCCGATCGTGGGCCATCGACAGCTGTCACGCATCAGTGCCACCGATCTCAGACAGATGTATGAAGGCTTCGCGGTTCTGCGGGACAATGCGGGGGTGACGTCGGAACACAGGTCGGAACACAGGGATGACTACCAGGAGCTGGTGGACGAGATCTCGGAGCTGCTCGGCGCTCCGGCGACCCTGGAGAACCGTGACTTCGAGCTGCTCGCGTTCGGCGCGTACGACAGCGAGGGCGAGCTCGATCCGTCCGTCCTCGACCCGGTGCGCACCCGCTCGATCCTCACCCGCCGCTCGACGGCCGCCGTCCGGTCCTGGTTCGAGGGGTTCGGCATCACCCGCGCGACGGGCCCGGTCCGCATCCCGCGCACCCCCCAGGCGGGCGTTCACCGGGGCCGTGTCTGTCTGCCGGTACGTCATCGGGGCGTCGTCCTCGGCTACGTCTGGCTGCTCGACTACGACCCGGGCCCCTCCGAGGAGCAGTTGGGCGCGGCGATGGGTGTGACCGCCCGGATCGGGGCGCTGCTCGCCGACGAGGCGCAGCACGGCGCCGATCTGACCCGTGAGCTGAGGGCGGTGCTGGGCGCGGAGCGCGACGGGCAGCGGGAGTCGGCGGTCGCCGAGTTCCGCACCGCCCTCGGCAGTCGCGCCGACGGGCCGTACACGCTGGTGTGCGTGGCCCCGTGGCCCTCCGCCGACCCCGGGGACGCCCCGTCGGTGCGTACGGTGCCGGGCGCCACGGCCCTGTGCACCCTGCCGTGGGGGGCCTCGGGCGTGTCGCTGGCCCTGCTGCTGCGGCTGCGCGCCTCGGACGTCCTGACCCCGGCGACGACGGCCGCCGGCCGGCTCCTGGAGCGGGCCCGCGCGAGCGGCGCCGGGCACCGGCCCGCCGCCACCGGCACGGCCACCGCGACTTCCCCGGCCGCCGCCGGGATCGCCACGCCCCGCTTTGGGCTCGCCGGACTGGGCGCCGCCTGGGACGAGGCCTCGGCGGCGGCCCGCGCGGCCCTGGCCGAGCCCCGCCTGGGCCCGGTCGCCCGCTGGTCGTCGATCGGTCCCTACCGGCTCCTGACCGCGCTGCCCCGCCAGGCCGCCCCCGACCCCGCCGTCGGACCACTGCTCCTCCCGGCGCACCGGGAACTCGCCCGTACCGCCGAGACCTACCTCGACCACGCGGGCCAGGCCGGCCGTACGTCAGCCGAGCTGGGCATCCACCGCCAGACCCTGTACTACCGCCTGTCCCGGATCGAGCAGATCACGGGCCTGGACCTGGACGACGGCGAGGCCCGGCTGCTGCTGCACATGGCCCTGAAGGCACACCGGCTGTGAGGGACGCCCCCTGTCGGGGGCGCGCGCCGTGCGGCACCCGGGTTCGTACAGGCGTGCCCCGCTCCCCGCTGGGGACCCTTCACTGACACGAACGGGGCCGCGCCGCACGGCGGGCGACCACGATGAGGGAAGCCGTCCGGCCGAGCTCAGGGAGCGCATATGGACACGTACGACATCGTCATCCTCGGTGCCGGGGCGGGGGCGAAGCTGATCTGGGGCTCGGTGGGCGGCCGGTCCGTCGCCGTGGTCGAGGAGGCCCGGGTGGGCGGGGACTGTCCGTTCGTCGCCTGCGTCCCGAGCAAGGCGATGCCGCGTTCGGCCGATGTGTGGCGGACGACGGAGAATCCGGACTGGGCCGGTCTGCTCCCCGACCGGGTGCCGCCATCGGTCGCCTACCGGGAGTCGGTGCGCCGTCGCGACCGGATCGTGCACGGCCGCGACGACTCCGGGAGCGCGGCGGCACTCGCCGCGACCGGGGCGACCCTGCTGCGCGGCCGTGGCCGCCTGCGCGGGCCCGGCGTGCTCGAGGTCGCCGGTGACTCCGGCACGACCGCGATCGGATTCCGCGACCTCGTGCTCAACACCGGTTCGGAGCCGGTCCGGCCGCCGATTCCGGGGCTCGACGCGATTCCGGTCTGGACGAGTGACCAGGCCCTGAGCACCTCGGAGCGGCCGGGGTCGATCGCCGTGATCGGCGGTGGGCCGGTGGGCTGCGAACTCGCCTTCCTGTTCGCGGCGTTCGGCAGCCGTGTGGAGCTCGTGCAGCGCAACCCGCGCCTCGTGCCGCGCGAGGAACCCTAGGCGGGTTCCGCCCTCGCCGACACGCTGGCCGGTCAAGGAGTGGCCCTCCGTCTCGGACGCCAGGTCGTCCGCGCGGAGCCGCAGGGCTCCGGGGGGCGTCTGACCCTCGACGACGGGCAGCACCTCGACGCCGACGTGGTCGTCCTCGCCACCGGACGCCGGCCGCGGTCGGCGGATCTCGGCCTCGACGGACTCGGTGTCGCGCTCGGACCGGGCGGCGCGGTACCGGTCGATTCCCGCTGCCGGGTCGTCGGCGCCGAGAACCTGTGGGCCGTCGGCGACGTCACCGGCCTCGCGCCGTTCACCCACACCGCCCACTACCAGGGCCGCGTCGTCGCCGCGAACCTGACCGGCAGGGACACCGGGGCCGACTACCGCGCGGTGCCCCGCGCCGTCTACGTCTCCCCGACGCTGGCCTCGGTAGGTCACACCGTGGCGTCCGCGCGGGCCGACGGCCTCGAGCCGGTCGTCGCCCGCGGCTCGATCGACCAGACCGTCCGCGCGGCGACCGAGGGGTCCGACGAGGGCTGGCTCATGCTCCTCGCCGATGCCGGTTCGGGCACGCTGATCGGCGCGACCGCCCTCGGCGGACACGCCGAGGAATGGATCTCCGAGGTCTCCCTCGCCGTCCGGGCCCGGATTCCCGTGCAGGTCGCCGCGGACGTCGTGCACCCCTTCCCCACCTTCAGCGAGGTGCTGGAGAACCCGTTGTGGGAGCTCGCCGCGAAACTCACCGGCTGAGCGCACCGGACAGGGGCCCGGGAGTCACCGGCCGACGGCCTCGATCACCTGGCGCAGTCCCTCGGTGAGCCGGTCGGCGGCGGGTGCGTGCTGCCGGTCGAACGACCACTGGACCATCAAGCCCATCAGCAGCGTGAGGGAGAAACCGCCGGGTGTGTCCACGGTCTCCTCCGGGACGTCCGGTCCCCGTGCGCGAGGAGGGCCCGCCAAGGAGGCGGCGGCCGTCCGAGCCCGACGCGAAAGGCGCCGGGTGACCGGGAGGACTTCCCGGTCACCCGGCGCCTTTCGGAGCGAACGGGGTCCCGGGAGCGGGGCTCCCGGGGACGGTGGTCTCAGACCAGTTCCACCGAGCGGGCCGACGTGGCGCCGATCTCCGCCGCGAGCTCGGCCAGCACCGCGGGGGGCACCGTGTCGTCGACCGTCAGGACGGCGAGGGCCTCGCCGCCGGCCGCGGCACGCGCGACCTGCATGCCGGCGATGTTGATGCCGGCCTCGCCGAAGATCCGGCCCACGGTGCCGACGACACCCGGACGGTCCTCGTAGCGCAGTACGGCCATGTGGTCCGCGAGCGCGAGGTCCACGTCGTAGTCGCCGACCGCGACGATCTTCTGGACGTTCTTGTGACCGGCCAGCGTGCCGGAGACCGCGATCTCCTCGCCGTCGGCCAGGGTGCCGCGCACCGTGACGACGTTGCGGTGGTCGGCGGACTCGGAGCTGGTGGTCAGCCGGACCTCGACACCCCGCTCCTGCGCGAACAGCGGCGCGTTCACGTAGGACACCGTCTCGTCGACGACGTCCTCGAAGACGCCCTTGAGCGCGGAGAGCTCCAGCACCTTCACGTCGTGCTGGGTGATCTCGCCGTACACCTCGACGTCGAGACGGACCGCGACCTCGCCGGCCAGCGCGGTGAAGATCCGGCCGAGGCGCTCGGCGAGCGGCAGGCCCGGCTTGACGTCCTCGGCGATGACCCCGCCCTGCACGTTCACCGCGTCCGGGACCAGCTCGCCGGCGAGCGCGAGGCGCACCGAGCGGGCGACGGCGATACCGGCCTTCTCCTGCGCCTCGTCGGTGGACGCGCCGAGGTGCGGGGTGCAGACGACCTGGTCGAACTCGAAGAGCGGGGAGTCCGTGCAGGGCTCCTTGGCGTACACGTCGAGGCCGGCGCCGGCGACGCGGCCCTCCTTGAGCGCCGCGTACAGCGCCTCCTCGTCGACGATGCCGCCGCGCGCGGCGTTGATGACGCGCACGCTCGGCTTGACCTTGCGCAGCGCCTCGTCACCGATCAGGCCGAGCGTCTCGGGGGTCTTGGGCAGGTGGACGGTGATGAAGTCGGAGACCTCGAGCAGCTCGTCCAGCGACAGCACCTTGACGCCCATCTGTGCGGCCCGCGCGGGCTGCACGTAGGGGTCGTAAGCGACGATCTTCATCCCGAAGGCGGACATGCGCTGCGCGACGAGGGCGCCGATCCGCCCCAGACCCACGACTCCGAGGGTCTTCTCGGCGAGTTCCACGCCCGTGTACTTGCTGCGCTTCCACTCGTGGTTCTTCAACGCGGCGTTGGCCTGCGGAATGTTGCGCGCGGTGGCGATGATCAGCCCGCACGCGAGTTCCGCGGCGGTCACGATGTTCGAGGTGGGCGCGTTGACCACCATCACGCCGGCCTTGGTGGCGGCGGAGACGTCGACGTTGTCCAGGCCGACGCCGGCCCGCGCGACGACCTTGAGCTTCTTCGCGGTGGCGATGGCCTCGGCATCGACCTTGGTGGCCGAGCGGACCAGGATCGCGTCCACGTCGGCGAGGGCGGGCAGCAGATCCGCCCGGTCCGCGCCGTTGCAGTGGCGGATCTCGAAGTCCGGGCCGAGCGCGTCCACGGTCGCGGGCGACAGCTCTTCGGCGATGAGTACGACAGGTTTCGAGCTCACGTGAGTCCTCACATGTCCAATGCGGCGGCCGTCCCGACGGCCGCATGCGGTGGAGGGGAGCGGCGCCGGGGTGTGCCTGCAATTCCTCGGTGTCGCTTAGCCGCGTGGAAGACGCACGACGCTGTGGGCCTGACGCGTATGGTGCAGCAGTCTAGTGGCGCCGGGGTGTCGTCCTGCGTCACTGCGGAAGGATCATCCGGAAGTGGCCTCACCGGCCTGCCGACGAAAGATCCAGCCCCTGTGGCGATGGTGGAGCGGCGGTGGAGCGGGGTCGGGCACGGGCCCCGGCGGGGCCCCTCCGACAAGGCTCCGCGACGGTGCCGGCCTCAGCGCGCGGCACCGCCTCGGAGCGCTCGGCTCACGCCTCTTCGTCGACCCAGCTCATGAGCTTGCGCAGCTCCTTGCCGGTGGTCTCCAGCAGGTGCTCGCTGTCCTGCTTCTTGTACTCGTTGTACTTCTTCAGACCGCCGTGGTATTCGTCCATCCACTGCTGGGCGAAGGTGCCGTCCTGGATCTCGGCGAGGATCTTCTTCATTTCGGCCTTGGTGGCGTCGGTGATGATCCGCGGGCCGGTGACGTAGTCGCCCCACTCGGCGGTCTCGGAGATCGACCAGCGCATCTTCTCCAGGCCGCCCTCGTACATGAGGTCGACGATCAGCTTCAGCTCGTGCAGGCACTCGAAGTAGGCGATCTCCGGCTGGTAGCCCGCCTCGGTCAGCGTCTCGAAGCCCGCCTTGACCAGCGCCGCGGTGCCACCGCAGAGGACGGCCTGCTCACCGAACAGGTCGGTCTCGGTCTCCTCGGTGAAGGTCGTCTTGATGACGCCCGCGCGGGTGCCGCCGATGCCCTTGGAGTACGACAGGGCGAGCGCGAAGGCGTTGCCGGAGGCGTCCTGCTCGACGGCGGCGATACAGGGAACGCCGCGGCCCTCCTCGTACTGACGGCGCACCAGGTGGCCCGGGCCCTTCGGGGCGACCATGCAGACGTCGACGCCGGCCGGGGGCTTGATGAAGCCGTAGCGGATGTTCAGGCCGTGACCGAAGAACAGGGCGTCGCCGTCCTTCAGGTTGCCCTTGATGTGCTCCTCGTAGACCTGGGCCTGGATCGGGTCCGGAACCAGGATCATGATGACGTCGGCCTCGGCGGCGGCCTCGGACGGGTTCACCACGCGCAGGCCCTGCTCCTCGGCCTTGGCCTTGGACTTCGAGCCCTCGTGCAGACCGACGCGCACGTCGACGCCGGAGTCGCGCAGCGACAGGGCGTGGGCGTGGCCCTGGCTGCCGTAACCGATGACCGCGACCTTGCGGCCCTGGATGATGGACAGGTCGGCGTCGGCGTCGTAGAACAGCTCGGCCACTTTGGGTTCTCTCCTTGTGTGCAGGTGTCGCGTCCCACCGTATGACGGTGAGGGGAGGGGAAGTTTCGGAGTCTCGGAATACGGGCGGCCGGTGTGTCGCGGCCGCCCGTTTCCTGTCTTACGCCGACCGGTCGAGCGCACGCAGCGATCGGTCGGTGATCGAACGGGCACCACGTCCGATCGCGATCGTGCCGGACTGGACCAGTTCCTTGATGCCGAACGGTTCCAGCATCTTCAGCATGGCGGACAGCTTGTCGTTGCTGCCGGTGGCCTCGATGGTCACGGCCTCCGGGGAGACGTCCACGGTCTTGGCGCGGAACAGCTGGACGATCTCGACGATCTGGGAACGCGTCTCATTGTCGGCCCGCACCTTCACCAGAACGAGTTCGCGCTGGACGGCGTGCCCGGGTTCGAGCTCGACGATCTTCAGCACGTTGACGAGCTTGTTGAGCTGCTTGGTCACCTGCTCCAGCGGGAACTCCTCGACGCTCACCACGATGGTGATGCGGGAGATGTCGGGGTGCTCGGTGACGCCCACGGCGAGCGAGTCGATGTTGAAGCCGCGGCGGGAGAACAGCGCGGCGATCCGGGCCAGGATGCCGGGTGTGTTCTCCACCAGGACGGAGAGCGTGTGCTTGGACATGTCGTGTTTCCTCTTCGCTCTTCCTGGCTCAGTCGTCTTCGTTGTCGCCGAAGTCGGGGCGGACGTCGCGGGCGGCCATGACCTCGTCGTTGGAGGTGCCGGCGGCGACCATCGGCCACACCATGGCGTCCTGGTGGACGACGAAGTCCACGACGACCGGGCGGTCGTTGACCGAGTTCGCCTCCTCGATGACCTTGTCGAGGTCGGCCGGGTCCTCGCAGCGGATCGCGTAGCAGCCCATGGCCTCCGACAGCTTGACGAAGTCGGGGACGCGGGTGCCGACGCTCCTCTGCGCGCCGGGGCCCACCGCCGAACCGCCGTTCAGGTCGGTGGGGGCGCCGCCCGCCTCGATGGGGCCGGAGTGCAGCACGGTGTTGGAGTAGCGCTGGTTGTAGAACAGGGTCTGCCACTGGCGGACCATGCCGAGGGCGCCGTTGTTGATGATGGCGACCTTGATCGGGATGTTGTTCAGGGCGCAGGTGGTGAGTTCCTGGTTGGTCATCTGGAAGCAGCCGTCGCCGTCGATCGCCCAGACGGTCCGGCCGGGCTGTCCGGCCTTGGCGCCCATGGCCGCCGGGACGGCGTAGCCCATGGTTCCGGCGCCGCCGGAGTTCAGCCAGGTGGCGGGCTTCTCGTACTGGACGAAGTGCGCGGCCCACATCTGGTGCTGGCCGACACCGGCGGCGAAGATCGTGTCCTCGGGCGCCAGCTGTCCGATGCGTTCGATGACCTGCTGCGGGGAGAGCGAGCCGTCCTCGGGCTGGTCGTAGCCCAGGGGGTAGGTGTCGCGCCAGCGGCTCAGGTCCTTCCACCAGGCGGTGTAGTCGCCCCGGTGGCCCTCGGCGTGCTCCTTCTGGACGGCCTGGACGAGGTCGGCGAGGACCTCGCGGGCGTCGCCGACGATCGGCACGTCGGCGGCCCGGTTCTTGCCGATCTCGGCCGGGTCGATGTCGGCGTGGACGATCTTCGCGTAGGGGGCGAAGCTGTCCAGCTTGCCGGTGACGCGGTCGTCGAAACGGGCTCCGAGGGCGACGATCAGGTCGGCCTTCTGCAGCGCGGTGACGGCGGTGACCGCACCGTGCATGCCCGGCATTCCCACGTGCAGCGGGTGGCTGTCGGGGAATGCGCCGAGTCCCATCAGGGTGGTGGTGACGGGAGCCTCGGTGAGTTCTGCCAGGACCCTCAGCTCCGCGGTGGCGCGGGCCTTGATGACGCCGCCGCCGACGTAGAGGACCGGCCGCTTCGCGGAGGTGATGAGTTTGGCGGCCTCGCGGATCTGCTTGGCGTGCGGCTTGGTGACAGGCCGGTAGCCGGGCAGGTCCATGGTGGGCGGCCAGGAGAAGGTGGTCCTCGCCTGGAGGGCGTCCTTGGCGATGTCCACGAGCACCGGGCCGGGGCGGCCGGTGGCGGCGATGTGGAAGGCCTGCGCGATCACCCGCGGGATGTCCTCGGCCTTGGTGACCAGGAAGTTGTGCTTGGTGATCGGCATGGTGATGCCGACGATGTCCGCCTCCTGGAAGGCGTCCGTACCGATCGCCTTGGAGGCGACCTGCCCGGTGATCGCGACCATCGGCACGGAGTCCATGTGCGCGTCGGCGATCGGGGTGACCAGGTTGGTGGCGCCGGGTCCCGAGGTCGCCATGCAGACGCCGACCTTGCCGGTGGCCTGCGCGTACCCGGTGGCCGCGTGGCCCGCGCCCTGCTCGTGCCGGACCAGGACGTGACGCACCCGGGTGGAGTCCATCAGCGGGTCGTAGGCGGGAAGGATCGCACCGCCGGGAATGCCGAATACCGTGTCGGCGCCGACCTCCTCGAGCGAGCGGATGAGGGACTGCGCGCCCGTGACGCTCTCGGGGGCGGACTGCTGTCCTCCGGATCGGGGCCGCGGATGCGGGTGGGCCCCGGTGGCCTGCTCGGTCATCGGCTTCTCTTCTCGATGCTGAGGGTTTTTGCGAGGTTCGCGCGGTGTGCGTGGACGGTGCGACAGGTGTGAGTGCAACAAAAAACCCCTCGTGCCATGAGGCAAGCGAGGGGAGCGCGTCGGGCGGGGGCGGTGAGCAGACAATGCTCAACGTCAGCCGACGCGCTGTCCAAGTACGAGAATTCGGGTGCGCATGGCATTGACCCTCCCCCCGGCGCACACCGACTGTCAAGTGGGTGGGACGGGAGTCTCATCATGTGAGCGCAGGACCGCGCCGCTTCGGAGCATCGAGGCCACCCCCGACGCATACCCGCCGGCACCGCCGCAACCACCCGGACCGCCACCCGCGTACACGGGTTCGACCGGTCCGCTCGGCACCGGATAGCGACCGGTGCAGAGCGCCCTGCGCAGCCGGTACTCGTCCAGCGGCCCGGAGAAGGCCATGCCCTGCCCGTGCGTGCACCCCATCGCGCGCAGGGCGACGACCTGCTCGGGCAGGTCCACCCCGTCGGCCACGGACTGCATGCCCAGGTCGCCGGCGATCCGCAGCAGCCCACTGGTGATCTTGTGCAGCCGCGCGGACTCGACCACGCCCTCGACCAGGCTGCGGTCGAGTTTCAGTACGTCGACGGGGAGCCGTCGAAGGGCGGTGATCGCCGCGTAGCCGCTGCCGAAGCCGTCCAGTGCGATCCGGACGCCGACCCGCTTGAGCGCGGTCAGCCGTCGCTCCAGCTCGTCCAGGCAGACCCGCGGGTCCGTCTCGGCCACCTCGACGACCAGTGAGCCGAAGGGCAGTCCGTGCCGGGTGAGCAGTGCCTCGATCGAGCCGAGCGGCAGCGACCGGTCCAGCAGCCGGCGCGCGCCGATCCGGACCGCCACGGGCACCGACACCCCCGTCGCCTGCCGTTCGGCGGCCTGTTCCACGGCCTCTTCGAGGAGCCAGCGGCCCAGCTCGGCCGTCTTCTCACTGTCCTCGGCGACCCGCAGGAACTCGGCGGGGGTGAAGAGCACGCCCTGCGAGGAACGCCAGCGCGCCTGGGCGCAGACCGAGGTGATCCTGCCGTCCTGGAGGGACACCACCGGCTGGTGCAGCAGTGCGAATTCGCCGTTGTGCAGCGCGGCGCGCAGCCGGGTGGCCAGCTCCGCCCTGCGGGCGACGTCCTGCTGCATCTGCGGCCGGTACAGCTCCACCCGGCCCTTGCCGGCGGCCTTGGCCCGGTACATGGCGAGGTCCGCGTTGCGCAGCAGCTCACCCGCTCCGAGGGCCGGTTCGGCGAAGGCGACACCGATGGAGGCGTTGACCCGGACATCGTTGCCGTCGATGAGGTAGGGCTGGGAGAGGGTCGCCCGGAGGCGGTCGGCGAGCTCCAGGATGTGCCGCTCGCGGGCCTCCCGGTCGCGGGCGCCGTCACCCACGATCAGGGCGGCGAACTCGTCTCCGCCGAGCCGGGAGGCGGTGTCGCCCTTGCGGACCGCGTCCCGCAGTCTGCGGGCGGCGTGGATCAGCAGTTCGTCACCGGCCTGGTGACCGATGGTGTCGTTGACGGCCTTGAAGCCGTCGAGGTCGATGAAGAGCACGGCCGTGCCCCTGAGGGCGGCGCCCCGGTCGGAGGCCCGGCGGCCGGACAGGGCCTGCTGGACGCGCCGGGTGAACAGGGCGCGGTTGGGCAGGTCGGTGAGCGGGTCGTGCTCGGCGTTGTGCTGGAGTTGTGCCTGGAGCCGCACGCGCTCGGTGACGTCCCGGCTGTTGAAGATGAGGCCGCCGTGGTGCCGGTTGACGGTCGATTCCACGTTCAGCCAGCCTCCCCCACTCTCGGCTTCGCTCGAGCGGGAGGTGCCCCCACCGCCGGAGCGGAAGCGGCACTCGATGCGTGTGGTGGGCTCCTCGGCCGGGCCGGCGGCGAGGAACCGGCGCACCTCGTGCACGACGCAGTCCAGGTCCTCGGGGTGGATGAGCTGCGCCAGTTCCGTCCCCACCAGGTCCTCCGCGGGCCGGCCGTACACTCCGGCGGCGGCCGGGGAGACGTAACGGAGGATGCCGCTCGGCGCGGCGATCATGATGACGTCGCTCGAGCCCTGCACCAGGGAGCGGAAGTGGTTCTCCTTGTGGGCCAGTTCCTGGGTGAGGGTGATGTTGTCGCGCAGCATGATGCCCTGGCGTACGACGAGCGCGAGCACCACGGTGCCCCCGGTGAGCAGGACCACACGGTCGACGCTGCGGCCGTTGAGGACGGTGTAGAGGATCCCCAGGGTGCACACCGCCGCGGCGAGGTACGGCGCGAGCGCGCCGAGGGAGCCGGCGATGGGCCGGGAGACCGGATACCGGCCGCGCTCAGGACCGGGCACGGCCGGATGCTGGAGGTACGGGGGGTGGAGGTACGAGGGGTGGACCGGGCCGTGGGTCGCGTGGGGGGCCGGGCCGTTCGCGTGGGGGGCCGGGCCGTTCGCGTGGGGGGCCGGGTGGCCGTTCGCCCAGGGGTTCGGTCCGCCGTACTGTCCGGGCAGGTGCTCGCGCACCACGCGCGTGTGCGCCTCGTCCTCGGGCCGAACGCCCCGGGGCCGGGTCCAGGGCGCGTACGCCAGGAGCAGCGAGCCGGCGAACCAGCCCGCGTCGAGCAGTTGTCCCGACCGGTAGGTGTCGTGCAGCAGCGGGGAGGTGAACACGGCGTCGCACATCACGGTGAGCGCGAGCGCGCCGATCGCGGTGTTGACCGCGGAGCGGGTGACCGCCGACCGCCGGAAGTGCAGGGCGAGCACCATGCTGACCAGGGCGATGTCGAGCAGCGGATACGCCAGGGACAGCGCGGTGTGCGCCACGTCCTCGCCCCCTGCCTGCGCGGTCTGGGCGAGCGCGAGGCTCCACGCGAGCGTGAGCAGGGAGCCACCGATCAGCCAGGCGTCCAGGCCCAGGCAGACCCAGCCGGCCCTGTTCACGGGCCGTCTGGCGAGCACCAGCAGCCCCACGATGGCGGGCGGCGCGAAGCACAGGAAGAACAGGTCGGCGTAGCTGGGGCTGGGCACAGGGAGCCCGAGGACGACCTCGTACCACCCCCAGACCAGGTTGCCCAGGGACGCCATGGTGGAGGAGATGCCGAACAGCAACCAGGCGGGCCGGAAACGGATGCGACGGCTGCGCGCGTACAGGAAGCAGGACACGGCGGCCGCGGCCGCCGCAGCGCTCAATCCGAAGTCACCCATGATCAGCGCGAGTTGGTCCGATCCCCAGCCGAAGGCGGCGCCGATCGCGTAGGCCGCGCAGACGACGGCGAGGACGAGCTGCGGCACCAGGACCCGCCGGCGCTCCACGGCCGGTGGGCGGGGCGGCAGTGCTTCCGGGGCGGGGTGGGCCCGCACCGCTCCGTCGAGCGTGGTCGTGGGGGCCGGCGCGCTCACCGGTCCCTCCCGGTACACGCCGGTCCGGCCAGGTGGGCCGGCCTCCCGCGGCTGCCGTACCCGCGGTGGTGAGGACAGGGGTCGCCGGAGCGGCCACTGCTCCGGACGTGGTGACCGAGGGTGTGGTGACCGCGGGCGCGGTGACCGCTGCGGTGTCCCCGGCTGTGCGTGGCCGTGCGCCAGGGTTGCCGACGGCGGCTCAATCGCGTCGGATCGCTCGTCCATAGGCCGTGCATCGCCCGTCGCCCCCCTCACAGTCTGCAATGTCAATCCCCCGCGCCGACCGGTCAGCGGCGCAGCCCCTGTCGGGACGATACACCAATTCCGTCACTCAGGGACATAGCTTCTCTACGCTCCGTAACGATCACTTGATGTATGAGTACCCAACGCGTCCGGAAAAACGCGGACGGTACCCGAAGCGGACTACATGCTTACCGCCTCCGTCACCAGGATCACGTTCCGGAGCTCCTCCCGGTTCACGAATCGGTTCAACTGGTCCACCAGCAGCCGCTCGGCACGTGGCCGGAAAGCGGAGGTGGGTCCGCCCACGTGCGGGCTGATGAGAACGCCCGGGGCCCGCCACAGCGGATGGTCCGAGGGCAGCGGCTCGGGGTCGGTCACGTCGAGGGCCGCGGTGATACGGCCGCTCTCCACCTCGGTGAGCAGGGCCGAGGTGTCGACGACGGGCCCCCGGGCCACGTTGACGAGCAGCGCGCCGTCCTTCATCCGGGTAAGGAAGCCGGCGTCCACGAGGTGGTGGGTGGCGTCGGTGAGCGGGGTGGAGAGAATGACGACATCCGCCTCCGGCAGCAGGGCGGGCAGTTCGGTGAACGGATGCACCGGACCGCGCGCCACGGTGCGTGCGGAGCGCGCGACGCGCGCCACCCGCGCGAGCTCGAACGGAACGAGCCGGTCCTCGATGGCCGTGCCGATCGCCCCGTACCCCACGATGAGCACGTTCCGGTCGGCGAGCGCGGGCCTGAATCCACCGAGCCACTCCCCCTTGTCCTGCGCCCGCACGAAGTCGGGCAGGCCGCGCAGTGAGGCCAGGACGAGAGTGAGCGCCAGCTCGGCCGTGCTCGCCTCGTGCACGCCGCGCGCGTTGCAGAGCCGCACACCGGGGCCCAGGTGGCGCAGGCCGGGCTGTACATGGTCGACGCCGGCGGACAGGGTCTGCACGACCTCGACCGAGCTCATCAGCGGCAGTGGGCGCACCCCGACGTCACCGGCCTTCATGTACGGCACGACGTAGAACGCGCAGTCGGCAGGGTCGGCCGGGTACTCCCGCGCGCCGTCCCAGAAGTAGTACCGCGGCCCCTTCGGAAGACCCTCGATCTCGTCCGGCGGGATGGGAAGCCATACGTCAGGAGTCATGGTCCGGAGGCTATGTCAGGGGCCCACGGCGCCAAAGGTTAGGTTGGGGTCCGGGAAAGGGAGGGTCACGACCAGGTGGAGCGCAGGACGATCGGCGCGGCGGTGCTCGCGGTGGGGGCCGTCGGACTCGGGTGCATGCCGATGAGCTGGGCCTACAGAACCTCGCGGCAGCGCGGCGAGCATTCGCTCAGGGCGGTGCACCGGGCGCTCGACCTGGGGTCGACGCTGCTGGACACGGCCGACATGTACGGCCCGTTCACCAACGAGCTGTTGCTGGGGCGGGTACTGAAGGAGCGTCGCGGCGACGCCTTCGTGTCGACGAAGGTCGGTCTGCTGGTGGGCGATCAGCACATCGTGGCCAACGGCCGCCCCGGGTACGTGAGAAGGGCCTGCGACGCCTCACTGCGCCGGCTGCAGACCGACGTCATCGACCTGTACCAGCTGCACCGCGCGGACCCGGAGATCCCCGTCGAGGAGACCTGGGGCGCGATGGCGGAGCTCGTACGGGCCGGAAAGGTAAGGGCGTTGGGGCTCTGCGCGGTCGGTGCGCGATCCGCGCGGCGGCCCGGGGCGCGGCTGCACGACGCGACGGTCCGGCAACTGGAGCGGGTGCAGCAGGTCTTCCCGGTGAGCGCGGTGGAGGCGGAGCTGTCGGTCTGGTCGCCCCAGGCGCGGGAGGCGCTGCTGCCGTGGTGCGCCGCGCGCGGTGTGGGTTTCCTGGCCGCGATGCCACTGGGCAACGGCTTCCTGACCGGCACGCTGACGCCGGGTGAGGGTTTCGAGGCAGACGATCTGCGGGCCCGGCACCCCCGTTTCACCGCCGAGATGATGGCTGCGAACCAGCCGATCGTGGCCGGGCTGCGCCGTGTCGCCCGCCGGCACGGCGAGGACGTCACCCCGGCGCAGGTGGCCCTGGCCTGGGTGCTGGCGCAGGGTGGGCAGGTGATCCCGGTGCCGGGCACCAAGCAGGAGCGATGGGTCACCGAGAACGCGGGGGCGGCGGACCTGCGTCTGACGGAGGCCGACCTGGCGGAGATCGCGGAACTGCCCGCGGCCCAGGAGTCGTGGGACTGAGACGGAGGATCGCGGGAGCGGGACCGGACGTCACGGGCCGTCGGGCCGGGATCGTGGACCGGAACCGGGGCGCAGCCGGTCGGGTCGGCCGTGACGGGCGGGCCCCGGGGACGCGGGCCGTCGGGACGAAGCCGTGGGAGCAGGCCCCGGGACCATGGGCCGTCGGGCCACGATCGTGGAATCCTGGCCGGGATCGGCCGGTGATCGACGGTTCGCGCTCGCGTGATCGGGAACTTGTGGGGCGCGGGCGGTGTATGACAGGGAGGACCCGCCTCGTCGAAGGGACGACATCGTGCACCATCGAGCCGTTACGGCCGTGCTGGCCACCGCCGCGCTCCTGCTGACGGCCGGCTGTTCCTCCGACGACGGAGGACCGCCGGGTGGAGACGACAGCTCCTCCCCGGGCAGTTCGGCGGGGCGGTCCTCGTCCCCGGAGCCCGGCACCGAGGAGACACCCCCCGCGAAGGGCTCGGCGAAGGTGCTCCGTACGGTCGCTACGGACCTGCGCTCCCCGTGGGGGCTCGCACCCCTGGCCGACGGCGATCTGCTGGTGTCGTCACGGGACGAGGCCACGATCAGCCGGGTCGACGCCGACACGGGCGAGACGTCCGAGCTGGGCGAGGTGCCGGGGGTGTCGCCGGCCGGCGAGGGCGGCCTGCTCGGCATCGCGCTCTCCCCCGAGTACGCCTCGGACCGCATGATCTACGCCTACTTCACCTCGGCCTCGGACAATCGCGTCGTCCGCATGATCTACGACGAGAAGAAGCCCGAGGGTGAGCGGTTGGGCGCACCGGACACGGTGTTCCGGGGCATCCCCAAGGGTGTGGTTCACAACGGCGGCCGGATCGCGTTCGGCCCGGACCGGATGCTGTACGTGGGTACGGGCGAGAGCGGCGACACCGGCCTCTCCCAGGACGAGAAGTCGCTGGGCGGCAAGATCCTGCGGCTGACCCCGGAGGGCGAGCCGGCGCCGGGCAATCCGTTCCCCGACTCCGCGGTGTACTCGCTGGGTCACCGCAATGTGCAGGGCCTGGCCTGGGACTCCAAGCAGCGGCTGTTCGCCTCGGAGTTCGGCCAGGACACCTGGGACGAGCTCAACGCGATCGAGCCCGGTGCCAACTACGGCTGGCCCGAGGCGGAGGGCACGTCCGACGACGACGGCTTCCGTGACCCGATCGCCCAGTGGAACACGGACGAGGCCTCCCCCAGCGGCATCGCGTACGCGGAGGGGTCGATCTGGATGGCGGGTCTGCTCGGCGAGCGCCTGTGGCGGATCCCGCTCAAGGGCACGGAGGTCTCGGCGGACCCGCAGGCCTTCCTGGAGGGTGAGTACGGGCGGCTGCGCACGGTGGCGGCGGCGGGCGGCGACAAGCTGTGGCTGGTCACCAGCAACACGGACGGCCGCGGCGACCCGGGCGGCGAGGACGACCGCATCCTGGAGGTCCGGGTGAGCTAGGGGCTTTCGTCCGGTTCCGGTTCGGGCTCGCCGGGTTCCGGTGACGGGCGTATGACGACCTTTCCGGACGCGAGGTCTATCGGTCCGTGTCCGGGATCGGCGTCGCCGACGTCCTCCCGGGTCAGTGCGAGGCGGTTCTGCTCGTCCCGGGTGTGTTTGCGGCCGGGAGCGAACAGTTCCTCGAAGGCGTTGAACACCGCTCCCCCTTCCAGGGCCGCGTGGGCGTGCCGCCCATTATCCCGCCGCGGACCGGTTTCCGGCCGGGGCCGCGAACAGCCCCAGGCGGTGGGCGAGCGCCGCCGCCTCGCCGCGTCCGGAGACTCCGAGCTTGCCGAGGATGTTGGACACGTGGACGCTGGCCGTCTTCGGTGAGATGAACAGCTCCTCGGCGATACGGCGGTTGGTGTGGCCGGCCGCCACCAGCCGCAGCACGTCGCGTTCCCGGCCGGTGAGGCCGAGGGCGTCGGCCGGATCGGCGGGGGCCGGGGCGCGCTGTCGCGTACCGGGGTCGAGGGCGAGGCGGGCGCGCTGGGCCAGCTGGGTGGCCGACCGGGCCAGTGGGGCTGCCCCGAGACGCTCGGCGACGGCTCTGGACAGCCGGAGCAGTTCCGTGGCGCGGGCACGCTCGTCCTCCCCCGTTCCCGAGGCGAGCAGTGCCTCGGCGAGCCGGAAGCGGACCCGGGCGAGGTCGTAGGGCCGCTCCAGCTGTTCCAGCGCGGCGACGGCCGCGGCCCACTCCTCCGGTTCCGGCCGGCCCTCGGCGCGCAGCAGCTCGGCGCGCAGCCACATCTCGTATGCCCGCCACAGCGGGACCCCGGTGGTCAGGGTCTTGGCCGCGGTCCGGAGGTGGCCGAGGATCCGCGGGCGGTCCGGTTCGGTGGCCGGGTCGCCGTACGCGTCGCCCTCGGCGGTCGCGGCGGCGAGCAGCAGCGGCCAGCAGTAGCGCTGGGTGCCGGGTGGGAGGCCGGAGTCGAAGGCCCCGAGGGCGGTGAGCAGTTCGGTCCTGGCGTCGGTCAGGCGGCCTTCGGCGGCGGCGGCCCCGATGGCGACCCGGGCCAGTGGCAGGAAGTACTGCGGCATGGAGTCGTGGGTGCCGAAGGAGGCTCGAGCCGCGCCGAGATGGCGGCCGGCGTCGGTCATCTCGCCCCGGTCGAGGGCGAGATGGGCCAACCGCACCCAGGCTCCGGCGCGTGGCTTGGCGCTCTGCTCCAGGTGCTGGGCACCGGCCGCGGCCTCGGCCGCCTCGTCCCAGCGGCCGAGGGAGTGGAGGGTCTCGGCGAGGTTGCCCCACACCCAGCCCTCCGATTCCAGCAGGCCGAGCCTTCGGGTGACCCGCAGCCCCTCCCGCAGGAGTGCTGTCGCCTCCTGCGAGCGGCCGATGCCTTCGAGGGCGGACGGCAGGTTGACGTGGCTGCGGCCCACCACCGTGTCCACGCCCAGTTCGGTCGCCCGGTCCTTGACCTCGTACATCTCGGCGAGTCCGGTGTCGATGTCGCCGGCGTCGACCTTGAGGCCGCCGAGCGTGAGCCGGGCGTTGAGCTCGATGTCGTGGGCACCGACCATGCGCGCGTACTCGACGGCCCGTTCGGCGGCGGCCATGGCGTCGGGGCCCGGTTCGTGCAGCATGGACCAGCCGGCGGCGGAGGCGAGGACCTCGGCGTGCACCTCGGACGGCGGCAGGCCGCGCACCAGGTCCTGTGCGGTGCCCAGTTCGCTCCAGCCGTCACCGCGGGCGAGGGACTGGGTGAGCCGGGAGCGCTGGACCCAGAACCAGGCGGCGCGCAGCGGGTCCGGTTCCTCCTCCAGGACGCGCAGCGCCCGCTTGGTGATCTTCATGGCGCGTTCGCGTTCCCCGCAGAGCCGCCCGGCGACGGCGGCCTCGGCCATCAGGTCGAGGTAGCGCAGGGGGACTGCCTCGGCCGCGTCGGGGTCACCGCCCGGGGGCGCGCCGGGCGGCGTACCGCGTCGCTGTGGCAGTGGGGGCGGGTAGGCCTCGGTGTAGTCGACCGGGCGCAGGGTGGCCCGTACGGCGTCGGGGACGGCGTCCCACAGTTCCATCGCCCTTTCCAGCAGGCCCAGTTGCTCGGAGTAGGCGTGGCGGCGTCGGGCCTCGGCGGAGGCGTCGAGGACGGCGGGCAGGGCCTTGGCGGCGTCGTGGGCGTGGTACCAGTAGCTGGCCAGGCGGGTCACCCGCTCGTCGGCGGGGACGGGGGTGGGGTCGGCCTCCAGGGCTTCGGCGTAGCGGCGGTTGAGGCGGGAGCGTTCGCCGGGCAGCAGGTCGTCGCTGACGGCCTCGCGGACCAGGGAATGGCGGAAGCGGTAGCCGTCGCGGTCGGGCACGGGCGTGAGGATGCCGGCGTTCACCGTGGAGCGCAGGGCACCGAGGAGGTCGTCCTCGGCGAGCCGGGCGACGGCGGCCAGCAGCCGGTGCTCGACCGTGGAGCCGCCCTCGGCGACGCAACGGGCCACCTGCTGGGCGCTCTCGGGCAGGCCCTCGACCCTGACCAGGAGCAGGTCACGCAGGGTGTCGGTGAGTCCGGTGCGGCAGCCCTCGTGGGAGGCGGCGGCGAGTTCCTCGATGAAGAAGGCGTTGCCGTCGGAGCGTTCGAAGATTTCGTCGACGTGGTCCGGTTCGGGTTCCCGGGCGAGGATGCCGGCGAGCTGGCGGCCGGCCTCCTCGCGGTTGAAGCGGCCGATTTCGACGCGGTGGACCGTGCGGAGCCGGTCGAGTTCGGCGAGCAGGGGGCGCAGCGGGTGACGGCGGTGGATGTCGTCGGAGCGGTAGGTGGCGAGGACGACGAGGCGGCCGGTGCGCAGGGTGCGGAAGAGATAGGCGAGCAGGTGGCGGGTGGAGGCGTCGGCCCAGTGCAGGTCCTCCAGGGCGAGGACGACGGTGTGTTCGGCGGCGACGCGTTCCAGCAGGCGGGCGGTGAGGGCGAAGAGGCGGGCCATGCCGTGTTCGTCGCGCCGGGTCTCGGGGGCGGCGGTGCCGAGTTCGGGCAGCAGGCGGGCTAGTTCCTCCTCCTGGCCGGCGGCCGCGGCGGCGAGCCGGGCGGGGAGTTCGCGGCGCAGCTGGCGCAGGGCGGTGGAGAAGGGGGCGAAGGGCAGGCCGTCGGCGCCGATCTCGACGCAGCCGCCGAGGGCGACGACCGCGCCCCGGCGACGGGCCGCAGCAGCGAACTCCTCGACGAGCCGGGTCTTCCCGACACCGGCCTCGCCCCCGACGAGCAGCGCCTGCGGCTCGCCCGCGCCGGTGGCGGCGCGGGCGAGCGCGGTGTTCAGAACGTCGAGTTCAGCCGCACGGCCGACGAACACGGGGCTGACAGATCTGGTCTCCACGGCCCCGAGCATGGCACGCGGGTCCGTCGGCCCGGCACCGGTTTTCGCCGCCCAAGACGCCACGGGGCGGCGCCCGTTCTGGGCCGAAACCGGCTGGACGCCTCCCCTCCCGGGTTCTGCGCGACGCTCCGGCGCCGGTTTCGCGCCGACGGAACGACGGCCGACCCCCGTACGGCCGCCGTTCCGCGCGCGCCCGCTCGTCCCCGTGCGGCCGCTCGTCCCCGTGCGGCCGCCGCGGCCGGCGCTCCCCGTTCCCGCGTCGGGGCTCATACGGCTCGGGCGAACCGGGGGCGGTGTGGGCGGCGACTATGGCTCTCGTGTTCGGCGCTGCGTGCCTCGGCTTCACGGCGGGCGGCACGTGCGAGGCGGACGGCCTCGCGGGCCCTGCGCTCGTCGTCGGCCCGGCGGATGAGGTCGGCGGAGCGGTTCTTGGCGATCTCGTACTCGTACACGGTGTGTTCCCTCCGGTAGCCGGTGTCCGGCATCGCCTTTTGCGATGCCTCCACCTTCGTCTCCCGGGCGGGCCGGCCACATCGGGAAAGTTCCGCATCTTCGGCGGCCCCCGGGGCCTTAGCTACGTGTGAGGGGCCTCTGTCCGGCCATAAGGCGCTCATGGCCGGACTAAGACCCCTCAGAAACCGCGCGGATTCGCCCCGTGTCCGCCGGGGGCCCGCGGTGGCTCAACCGGTCGCGGGCAGCCCCAGCAGTACGTCGGTGTACTTGAGTACGGCGAGCAGCAGCCCGATGGCGCCGAGTGCGACACCGGCCCAGGCGACCGACTTGATCCAGGGCGCCTGTGTGGCGCCGGGCGTCCCGAACGCGGGCCGGACGAGCACCGCCACGCCGACGATCAGCGCGGTGAGCGCGAACAGGCCGCCCCACAGCGCGCTGGTCTGCCAGGCGTCGCCGTAGATCTCCTTGACCTGGGTGGCGACGGTCGAGTCCGCGGCCGTCTCCAGTTGGCCGACGAGGGTTTCGCGTGCGGCGGCCACCGTGCCGAGCCAGCTGCCGGTGAGCGAGACGATGCCGAGCCCGGCGGAGACGATCGCCGCGGTGCCCTGACCGACGCCGGGGGCGCCCCGGGTCTCCGGCTCCGCCGCGGTCTCCGGCTCCGACTCCGACTCCGACTCCGACTCCGTTGCCGTCTCCGGCTCCGTTGCCGACTCCGTGGTGCTGCCGTCGGCCGCGGCGGCGTCAACTGCCGTCCCGGCTTCGGTCCCGCTCCTGCCCGCGCTGTCATCGGCGCTGTTGTCCTCGGCCTTGGCCGCCTTCTCGGTCTCGGTCTTGGTTCCCATGGGTCGCACCGTACGGACGCTCTCTGAGAAGTCCCTTAATGCTCGCTGTGCGCCGCGCGTGCCTGCCGCCATTCGGGAGCCAGGACCGACCACACCTCCAGGTCGTGCCGTACGCCGTGGTGGAGATGGGACTGGCGCCGTACCCCGTCGCGGGTCATGCCGAGCCGGCGGGCGATGTTGAGGCTGGGCTCGTTGCCGGCGGCGGCGACCCACTCCACACGGTGGATGCCCCGCTGGTCGATCACCCAGTCGATCAGCACCCGCATGGCGCGGGTGACCAGCCCGCGCCCGGTGGCGGCCGGCTCCAGCCAGCAGCCGATCTCGCAGGTTCCGTTGACGGCGTCGAAGTTCAGCGTGAGCACCCCGCCCACGAGGGTGCCGTCCAGCCACAGGCCGTGCAGCGCGGCCGTGTCGGCGGCGCGGAGGTCGGCGTACCGCTGGAGGGCTTCCCGCGCGGTGGGCACGTCGACGGCCTTGGAGCCGAAGGGGATGTACTGGTTGATGAATTCCCGGCCCCGCTCCAGATGGGCGAGGAACTCCTGCGCGTGCCAGGGCTCCAGGGGGCGCAGTTCGGCTCCGTCGTCACCCAGTCGTATGGCGTACATCCGTCTGCCGTTCCTCCTTGGCGAGCGCGTCCTCCACCTCGGCGTCGGTGGCGGCGGCCAGCCTCTCATGGGCGGCACGGCTCTCGGGCGGCTCGATGCTGATGCGCGGCAGGATCCGGTCCAGCCGGCGCGGCAGCCACCAGTTGGCGCCGCCGAGCAGATGCATGAGGGCGGGGACGAGCAGGGTCCGCAGCACGAAGGCGTCGAGGGCGACGGCGGCGGCGAGCGCGATGCCGAACATCGCTATCACGCGGTCACCGGTCAGGACGAAGGCGAGGAAGACCGAGATCATGATCACGGCCGCGGAGTTGATCACCCGGCCGGTCTCGGCGAGGCCGACCCGTACCGCGCGCCGGTTGTCGCCGGTCTCCAGCCATTCCTCGTACATCCGGCTGACCAGGAAGACCTGGTAGTCCATGGAGAGCCCGAAGAGGACCGACACCATGATCACGGGCAGGAACGGTTCTATGGGGCCCGCGCTGCCCAGGCCCAGCAGTTCGCTGCCCCAGCCCCATTGGAAGATCGCCACGACCACGCCGAAGGCGGCGGCGACGGCGGCCACGTTCATCGCGGCGGCCTTCAGCGGAATGGCTATGGACCGGAAGGCGAGCAGGAGCAGCAGACAGCCCAAACCGATGACGACGCCGACGAAGAGGGGCAGCTTGCCGATGATGACGTCGGCGAAGTCGTCGTAGCCGGCGGTCACGCCACCGACCCGCACGTCGAGGGCGGTGCCGGCCTCGGCGCGCGGCAGTACGTCCTCGCGCAGCCGGTCGACCAGGTCGCTGGTCCGCTTCGACTGCGGGGAGGACTCCGGTACGACGGAGAGGTACGCGGTGCCGCCGTCCGCGCTGTGGACCACCGGCCCGACGGACGCGACGCCCTCGGTCTCGCTCAGGACGGGACCGATCCGGTCCAGGGCGAGCCGGTCGGCGGCGCCGTCGACCTCGGTCACGAGGGTGAGCGGGCCGTTGACGCCGGGGCCGAATCCGTCGGCGAGGAGGTCGTAGGCCTGGCGGGTGGTGGAGGTCTTCGGATCGTTTCCCTGGTCGGACGTGCCGAGGTGCAGGGAGGAGGTGGGCAGCGCCAGTACCGCCATGACGGCCAGGGCGAGCACACCGAGCAGCTTGGGCCTGCGCTCCACGAACGCCGCCCAGCGGGCGGCGAAGCCGGTCGGCAGTTCCGGCTGCGGGCCGGCCTGAGCGAGCCGGCGCCGTTCGCGGCGGTTGAGCGCGCGCATGCCGATGAGCGACAGCAGGGCGGGCAGCAGGGTGACGGAGGCGGCGACGGTCAGCACCACGGTGAGCGAGGCCGCGACGGCGACGCCGTTGAGGAAGTTCAGCCGGAGGATCAGCATGCCCAGCAGGGCGATGCACACGGTGGCCCCCGCGAACACGACCGCGCGTCCGGTGGTGGCGACGGCGTCCGTGGCGGCCTCCGCGACGGACAGCCCGCGCTTCAGCCCGCGCCGGTGCCTGGTCACGATGAACAGCGCGTAGTCGATGCCGACGCCGAGTCCGATCAGCATGCCCAGCATCGGCGCGAAGTCGGCGACGGTCATGACGTGTCCGAGCAGCACGATCGAGGCGTACGCGGTGCCGACGCCGACCAGCGCGGTGGCGATGGGCAGCAGCGAGGCGGCGAGCGAGCCGAAGGCGAGGAAGAGGACCACGGCGGCGACGGCCACTCCGACGATCTCGGCGAGGTGCCCCTCGGGTGCCCCGGTCAGTGCGGCGGCGCTGCCGCCCAGCTCCACCTGGAGGCCGTCGGTCTCCGCGGCCTCGGCCGCCTCGAGCACGGCCGCCGCCTCGCCCTCGTCGATGTCCTTGGCCAGGTCGTCGAAGATGACGGTGGCGTAGGCGGTGCGGCCGTCCGCGCTGATCCCGCCGGTGCCGTCGTCCCCGTACGGGCCGGTCACGGCGGCGATGCCGGGCAGGTCCTCCATCCGGTCCAGGGCATGGGTCATGCTCTGTTCGACATCGGAGTCCAGGACGCTGCCGGAGGGGGTGTGCCAGACGACGGTGTCGCTGTCGCCCGAGAGGGCCGGGAACCCCTCGCGCAGCAGTTCGGTGGCGTACCCGGACTCGGTACCGGGCACCTCGTAGTCGTTCGAGTACGCGCTCCCGGTCGCGAAGGCTCCGGCAGCGACCCCGCCGAGGGCGAGGAGCCACAGCAGAACGGTGACCAGACGGCGTCGGACACACCAGCGTGCGAGTGCTGTCACGAATCATGCTCCAGAGTGACTGTCGGTGGATCTTTGACCGGGAACAGCAGCTTGTGAACCGAACAGCCCGCAAAGAACGCATGAGCAAGGAATTTGCACTATTTCAGCCCAGAATGATCGATTGTTACTTTCGTGTTCTTATTCACAATGTGCAGGATGTACACATTTCATGACCCTCACCCTGGATCCGTCTCCGGACGTGAGGCCGCTCACCCGTACCGGGGTCAGTCGAACTGATCCCCCAGTGCCATCACCATCAGCCCCGCGATCAACAGCCACAGCGCCCTGCGGGTCCGTCCGCGTGAGCCCAGCACGGCGGCGAGCGCGCAGACGCCGGCGCCGCAGGCGTAGGCCACCGGGACGAGGGCCGGGGCGGATCCGGTGAGGCGGAGCAGCGCCGCGGCCACCCCGGCCAGGGCGAGTACGGCCCCGGCGCCGACCGCGGCCCGCCGGGCCCGCCGGGCCCGCCGCAGGGCGTCGTCGCCCTGGACGCCGTACTCCCCGGGCCCCCCGTTCCCGGTGTCTTCAGCATCATCGCCGTGCCTGGCCTCGTCGGCGTCGCCGCCGTGCCCGGCCTCTTCGGGGTCGTCGCCATGCCCGGCGTCGTCGTCGCCGTCTTCGGCGCGAGTGTCCGGGGACAGGTCGGAATCAGCGCGTCCGCTCATGGCGCGGGAGCGTATCGCCCCCGGCCCGGGAACCGGGATGCGGGGGTGCGGCTCACCTGCCGGCGTCCGTCGGTCCGACGTTCCGCGGCAGCTCGCCGCTCCGGCCGAAGCAGGTGCTTTGATGACGGTCCGCCCGATCTCCGACGCAATCCTTTCCCCCTGCACGGACCCAAGGAGCCCGTTCACCTATGTCGGACATCACACCGCACACCCCGCACGACGACCTCACCAGCCGCCTCACCCTGCCCCGGTACCCGCGCAGCAGCGCCTACGACGCCCGCTGGACCGTCGAGAACACGATGGGCCCGCACCCGCTGTGGCTGCTGGAGTGGCTCGCCCCGGCCCTCGGCCTCGACACCCTGCGCCCCGGCGCACGCGTGCTCGACCTGGGCTGCGGACGCGCCATGACGTCCGTCTTCCTGGCCAGGGAGTACGACGTCCAGGTCACCGCGGCCGACCTGTGGATCAAGCCCGAGGAGAACGCGCGCCGCATCGCCGAGGCGGGTATCACCGACCGGGTGCTGCCGGTCCTCGCCGAGGCACATGCCCTGCCCTTCGGCGACGAGAGCTTCGACGCGATCGTCTCCATCGACGCATACCAGCACTTCGGCACCGACGATCTGTACCTGCCGTCGCTGACCCGGCTGCTGAAGCCGGGCGGGCGGATCGGTGTCGTCGTCCCGGCGATGCGCGAGGAGATCGAGGGCAGCGAGCCGCCGGAGCAGCTGAAGCCCTTCTGGGACCCCGCGTTCTGGTGCTTCCACACGCCCGAGTGGTGGCGGCGGCACTGGACCCGCAGCGGGGCCGTGGAGATCGAGGCGGCCGACTGGCAGCCGGACGGCTGGCGGGACTGGCTGCTCTGGTGCGACGTCGTCGCCGAGGAGAGCACGGAGGAGTTCCACGTGCGGTCGAGCCGTGAGAGCGCGCGGATGCTGCGCGTGGACGAGGGCCGCACGCTCGGCTTCGCCCGCGTGGTGGGGCGCCGGCCCTCGACCGTGGCTCGGTCCTGACCTCGTGAAGCTCCGGCGCCGACCGTGCCACGGAGCCGATCGCACGGGAGAGGGGGACGCATCGAACCCGATGCGTCCCCCTCTCCACTGTCCCCGCTCCCGTGCGATGCCCGGGGTCAGCCCTCGGCGACACCCAGCTGCTGAAGGATCAGCTCCTTGACGCGGGCCGCGTCCGCCTGGCCGCGGGTGGCCTTCATGACCGCGCCGACCAGCGCGCCGGCCGCCGCCACCTTGCCGCCGCGGATCTTGTCCGCGACGCCCGGGTTGCCGGCGATGGCCTCCTCCACTGCGGTGGTGAGCGCCCCGTCGTCGGAGACGACCTTCAGGCCGCGCTTCTCGACCACCTCGTCCGGCGTGCCCTCGCCCGCGAGGACGCCCTCGATGACCTGACGGGCCAGCTTGTCGTTCAGGTCGCCGGAGGTCACCAGCGCGGTGACGCGGGCGACCTGCTCCGGCGTGATCGCCAGCTCGTCGAGCGCCTTCGCGGACTCGTTGGCGCTGCGGGCGAGTTCGCCCATCCACCGCTTGCGGGCGGAGGCCGCGTCCGCGCCGGCGTCGATCGTGGCGACGATCAGGTCCAGCGCACCGGCGTTGAGGATCGACTGCATGTCGGTGCCGGAGATCCCCCACTCCTCGCGGAGCCGGTTGCGGCGCACCAGCGGCAGCTCGGGCAGCCCGGCGCGCAGCTCCTCGACCCATTCGCGGGACGGGGCGACGGGGACCAGGTCGGGCTCCGGGAAGTACCGGTAGTCCTCGGCCTCCTCCTTCACGCGGCCGGAGGTCGTCGACCCCGTGTCCTCGTGGAAGTGCCGGGTCTCCTGGATGATCGTCCCGCCGTCGTTCAGCACGGCGGCGTGCCGCTGGATCTCGAAGCGGGCCGCGCGTTCCACGGACCTCAGTGAGTTGACGTTCTTCGTCTCCGAGCGGGTGCCGAACTTCTCCCGGCCGTGCGGGCGCAGCGACAGGTTGACGTCGCAGCGCATCTGGCCCATCTCCATCCGGGCCTCGGACACGCCGAGCGCCCGGATGAGCTCGCGCAGTTCACGCACGTAGGCGCGCGCGATCTCGGGGGCACGCTCGCCCGCTCCCTCGATCGGCTTGGTGACGATCTCGATGAGCGGGATGCCGGCGCGGTTGTAGTCGAGCAGGGAGTGGGACGCGCCGTGGATACGGCCGGTGGCGCCGCCGACGTGCGTCGACTTGCCGGTGTCCTCCTCCATGTGGGCGCGCTCGATGTCCACCCGGAAGGTCTCGCCGTCCTCCAGCTGCACGTCGAGGTAGCCGTTGAAGGCGATCGGCTCGTCGTACTGGGAGGTCTGGAAGTTCTTCGGCATGTCCGGATAGAAGTAGTTCTTCCGGGCGAAGCGGCACCACTCGGCGATCTCGCAGTTCAGCGCGAGACCGATCTTGACGGCGGACTCGATGCCGATCGCGTTGACGACCGGGAGCGCGCCCGGCATGCCGAGGCAGGTGGGGCAGGTCTGGGTGTTCGGGTCGGCGCCGAGCGTGGTCGAGCAGCCGCAGAACATCTTGGTCCTGGTGCCGAGTTCGACATGGACCTCGAGGCCCATGACGGGGTCGTACGACGCGAGTGCGTCCTCGTACGACACCAGGTCGGTCGTGGTGGTCACGGTGTAACTTCCCTCTCAGCCCAGCAGGACGTCGTCGTCGCCCAGCCGCTTCAGCTCGCGGTACAGGATGGCGAGGCTCGTGACGATCGCGACGGCGGACACGGTGGCGTCGATCAGGACCAGGGTGTCCTTCTCGTGCCGCGCCTTCTTGACGCGCTTGGCGACACCGAGCGCGCCGAAGGCGGTGGCGGCCATGGACAGATACGTACCGGACCTGGACTTCTTGAAGCCCTTGGCCTTGGTCAGTGCGCTCACAGCGACGGAGCCTCCTCGATCAGCGGGTGGCCCCACTTTTCCACGAAGGCCGCCTCGACGGCTGCGCCCACCTTGTAGAGGCGGTCGTCCTTCATGACCGGGGCGATGATCTGCAGTCCGACCGGCAGGTTGTCCTCGGGCGCGAGGCCGCAGGGCAGCGACATGGCCGCGTTGCCGGCCAGGTTGGTCGGGATGGTGCACAGGTCGGCGAGGTACATCGCCATCGGGTCGTCGGCGCGCTCGCCGATCGCGAAGGCGGTGGTCGGGGTCGTCGGGGAGACGATCACGTCGACCTGCTCGAACGCCGTGTCGAAGTCCTGCTTGATCAGCGTACGGACCTTCTGGGCGCTGCCGTAGTACGCGTCGTAGTAGCCGGAGCTGAGCGCGTACGTGCCGAGCATGATGCGGCGCTTGACCTCGGGGCCGAAGCCGGCCTCGCGGGTCAGCGAGGTGACCTCCTCGGCGGAGTGCGTGCCGTCGTCGCCGGTCCGCAGGCCGTAGCGCAGGCCGTCGAAGCGGGCGAGGTTGGAGGAGCACTCGGACGGGGCGATCAGGTAGTACGCCGACAGGGCGAGGTCGAAGGACGGGCAGTCCAGTTCGACGATCTCGGCGCCGAGTTCCTTGAGCAGCTCGACACTCTCGTCGAAGCGCTGGATGACGCCGGCCTGGTAGCCCTCGCCGCGGAACTGCTTGACCACGCCGACCCGCATGCCCTCGACCGAACCGCTGCGGGCGGCCTCGACGACCGGGGGGACCGGGGCGTCGATGGAGGTGGAGTCGAGCGGGTCGTGCCCGGCGATGACCTCGTGCAGCAGGGCCGCGTCCAGGACCGTGCGGGCACAGGGGCCGCCCTGGTCGAGGGAGGAGGAGAACGCCACCATGCCGTAGCGGGAGACCGCGCCGTAGGTCGGCTTCACGCCGACCGTGCCGGTGACGGAGGCCGGCTGGCGGATGGAGCCGCCGGTGTCGGTGCCGATGGCGAGGGGGGCCTGGTAGGAGGCGAGCGCGGCGCTCGACCCGCCGCCGGAGCCGCCGGGGATCTTGGTCAGGTCCCAGGGGTTGCCGGTCGGGCCGTAGGCGCTGTTCTCGGTGGACGACCCCATGGCGAACTCGTCCATGTTGGTCTTGCCGAGGATGACGACGTCGGCGGCCTTGAGCCGCTTGGTGAGCGTCGCGTCGTACGGCGGGATCCAGCCCTCGAGGAGCTTGGAGCCGACGGTGGTCGGGATGCCCTCGGTGGTGAAGATGTCCTTGAGCGCGAGCGGGACGCCGGCCAGCGGGCCGAGCTTCTCGCCCTTGGCGCGCTTCTCGTCGACGGCACGGGCCTGGGCGAGGGCGCCCTCGCGGTCGACGTGCAGGAAGGCGTGCACCTTCTCGTCGACGGCCTCGATCCGGGTCAGGTGTGCCTCGGTGACCTGAACGGCCGTGAGTTCGCCGGAGGCGATCTTCGCGGCGGTCTCGGCGGCGGTGAGCTTGATGATGTCCGTCATGGGATTCAGTCCTCCCCCAGGATCTGCGGCACCTTGAAACGCTGCTGCTCCTGGGCCGGGGCGCCGGAGAGCGCCTGCTCGGGGGTGAGCGAGGGACGGACCTCGTCCGGACGCATGACGTTCGTCAGCGGCAGCGGGTGCGAGGTCGGCGGTACGTCTTGGTCGGCGACCTCGCTGACGCGGGCCACCGCGCCGATGATGTCGTCGAGCTGGCCTGCGAAGTGGTCGAGCTCTTCGGGCTTCAGCTCCAGACGCGCCAGCCGGGCGAGGTGGGCGACCTCCTCGCGCGTAATGCCAGGCATGCAGCGTTCCTCTGGGGTGAGTGTGCGGTTCGGGCTAGGGCCTGTCGTCGCGTCCCGGGCCGGGCGTGGCGCGGCAGGCGGGAAGGTGACGACAGGCCCCAATCCTATGGGGCGCGGCCCCGTACCCGTGAAACGGTTTCCCCGCGCCCCCCGAAAGCGGGACGCCCCAAGGGTTCAGGCCGGGTGGCCGGAGTCGTCGGCGGCCGCTGCCGGGAGGACGGCCGCCGGGCGCTGCCAGCCGCGGGAGCCGCGGGCGAGGAGCCAGGCCGTGGCTTCGTCGGGCGGCATCGCGGCCGCGACCAGCCAGCCCTGGACGGCGTCGCAGCCGAGGTCGCGCAGGCGTTCCCAGGTCTCGTCGTCCTCGACGCCCTCGGCGACGACGAGCAGTCCGAGCGAGTGGGCGAGGTCGACGGTGCAGCGCACGATCTCGGCGTCCTCGGTGTCGACGGCCAGCCGGGCCACGAACGAGCGGTCGATCTTCAGCTCGCTGACGGGCAGCCGCCGCAGGTGCACGAGGGAGGAGTAGCCGGTGCCGAAGTCGTCGAGGGACATCTTCACGCCGTGCCCGGTCAGGGCGTTCAGGGTGTCGGCGGCGCGCTGCGGGTCCTCCAGGAGGACGTGCTCGGTGATCTCCAGCTGGAGGGCCCCCGCCGGAACGCCGTGCCGGGCCAGCCGGGCCGCGACGGAGCCGGCGAAGCCGGGAATGTGGACGTCGCGCGGGGAGACGTTGACCGCGACCGGCACGAACAGGCCCTGCGCACGCCACTCGGCGACCTGGCCGAGCGCGGTCTCCAGCACGTACTCGGTGAGCTGCGGCATCAGCCCGGAGGACTCGGCGATCGCTATGAACTCGTCCGGCGGCACCCTGCCGCGCTCCGGGTGCACCCAGCGGACCAGGGCCTCCAGGCCCGCGACCTGTCCGTCGAAGCGGACCTTGGGCTGGTAGTGGAGCTGGACCTCGTGGGCGTCCAGGGCCCGGCGCAGATCTCCCAGGAGTCCCAACCGGTCGGGGGTGTTGGAGTCCCGCTTGGACTCGTAGACCTCGACGCCCGTACGGTCCCGCTTGGCCTGGTACATCGCCACGTCCGCGCGCCGCAGCAGGCCCTCCGCGTCGAGGGCGTGGTCGGGGAAGACGGCGACGCCCGCGCTGGCCTCCAGCACGAGGGTGAGGCCGTCGAGGTCGAGGGGCGAGCTGAGGGCGGACACCAGGCTGCGGGCGACCCGGGTCGCGGACGTGGTCGAGTCGACGACCGGCAGTAAGACGGCGAACTCGTCGCCACCGAGCCGCGCGGCCTCCGCCCCGCGCGGCAGGGCCAGTCTCAGCCGGTCGGCGATCTGGAGCAGCAGCCGGTCACCGGCGAGGTGCCCGAGAGTGTCGTTGACCGATCTGAACCGGTCGAGGTCGATCAGCATGAGGGTGGCGCGGGCGCCCGCGCGCTCGGCGTCGTCCAGCGCGGTCCAGATACGCTCGAGGAGCCACTGGCGGTTGGGCAGTCCGGTCAGCGGATCGCGCAACTGCTCCTCCGCGCGGGCCCTGGCCATCCACAGCATGGAGTCGAGCGCGATCAGCGGGATGGCGAACAGCGGCAGCACGATCGGCCGGGCGTCGGCGACCACGCAGATCAGCGGCGCTATGCCGAGCAGCGCCACCGCGACCAGGCCCTGCCTGACCAGGGCGGTGCGGGCGACCGTGGGCAGCCCGCCCCGCGGGACGTGCAGGTACCACTGGAGGGTGCGGGCGACCGCGAGATACGCGGCGGCGACCAGCACCACCTCGAAGGCGGTGTGCAGCCCCCAGTTGTCCGGGGTCGAGGGGGACTCGACGGACGGTACGGTCCCGCACAGGGCCAGCACCAGCGCGCCGGCGCCGGTGCCGAGCAGGTCCACCGCGCCGTGCAGGACGCCCTGCCGCCAGCGGCCCCGCCGGGCCACGCCGACCAGCACGACCACGGTGAGGCTGACCATGCCCGCCGGGACCCAGCCGTAGAGCAGCAGCACGGCGAGGGTGACCGCGGCGCCCGAGCCGGTGCCGCCCCACCAGCGGGAGCGGCCCAACATCACCAGGTGGCCGACGACGATTCCGGTCAGTACGGCCAGGGACCAGCCGACGCGGCCGGACGGGAAGAGCGCGTGACCGCCGGTGAACGCTCCCAGGACACCGGCGCCGAGCACGAACGCGGCCGCCGAGACGACCACCGTGGGCAGCGCGGGCCAGGGGAGGTGCCGTTCCGCGTGCGCTTCGGACAGCCCGGGACCGTCCGAGGACAGTCCGGTGGAGAGCGGGGGCGCTCCGGGGCCCCGCCCGACTCCCGGCCGTCCTGCCGCCGGCTGCCCCGCGGGCCCGGTGCGCGCACCGGGGCGTCCCGGTGCGCCCGCAGGCCCCGTGGGCCGTCCTGTCCCACGTCCGCGTCGCCGTACGGCCGCCATGCGGCGCAGGCCCTGGCGCAGCCGTGAGCCCGGGGCGGCGCTCTCGGTGGGTTCCATTCCCGTCCCTCTCACAGCCGGCGGTGCCCACGCCACACGGCTCGATGCCTGACAACCCTCGGCGACTCCGTGACAGAAAGCCCTTCCACGGTGCCGCCACGAACACGGGGATGCCCCGACCGCAGCTGGGCACGGCGGGCGCACCTCCCAACAGTAGGCCGCGGAGGGCTTCCAGGGGCACCGGTCGCCGACGGTTGCCCGAATGCGCCCCGGCCACCCGTATCCATCTGGTATGCGCCGATCGAGTGACCTTTCCCCTGCTATTGCTCGGCTGTTGCCCTGCTGTTCCTCGGCTACTCCTCGACGGGCAGCGCCACGGCGGCCGCCGCCTGAGGCCCCTCGTCGAGCAGGACGGTGAAGCCCTCCTCGTTCAGAACCGGCACCTTGAGCTGCATCGCCTTGTCGTGCTTCGACCCCGGGTTGTCGCCCACGACGACGAAGGACGTCTTCTTGGAGACCGAACCGGTCACCTTCGCTCCCCGGGTCTGCAGCGCCTCCTTCGCGCCGTCCCGGGTGAAATGCTCCAGGGTGCCGGTCACCACGACCGTCAGCCCCGCCAGCGGACGCGGGCCCTC
This sequence comes from Streptomyces sp. NPDC005774, assembly GCF_042871645.1. NCBI lineage: Bacteria > Bacillati > Actinomycetota > Actinomycetes > Kitasatosporales > Streptomycetaceae > Streptomyces > Streptomyces sp. NPDC005774. Next base: position 183,044 of record NZ_JBIAIV010000007.1, read on the forward strand.
CTCCTCGCCGGCCCCCTCGTCCTCCATGCGGACACCGGCCGCCCGCCATTTGCGGATGATCTCGCGGTGCCACTCCTCGGCGAACCACTGCTTGACCGAGGCGGCGATGATGCCGCCGACGCCCTCGGTGGCGGCCAGTTCCTCCTCGGTGGCCTGCTCGATCCGGTCGACGGACCGGAACTCCCGGGCCAGCGCCTCCGCCGCGACCGGGCCGACGTGCCGGATCGACAGACCGGTGAGGATCCGGGCGAGCGGGCGTTCCTTGGCCGCCGCGATGTTCGCCAGCATCGCGACCGCGTTCTTGCGCGGCTCGCCCTCCTGGTTGGCGAAGACGGTGGCGGTCTTCTCCTCGCCCGTCTTCGGGTCCCGCTTGGGCAGCCCGCTGTCCTGGTCGAGGACGTACGCCCTGATGGGCAGCAACTGCTCGATGGTGAGGTCGAACAGGTCGCCCTCGTCCTTCAGCGGCGGGTCCGCGGGCTCCAGCGGCCCGGTGAGCGCCGCGGCGGCGACATAGCCGAAGTGCTCGATGTCCAGCGCCTTGCGGCCCGCGAGATAGAACAGGCGCTCCCTCAACTGGGCCGGGCAGGCACGGGCGTTGGGGCAGCGTAGGTCGATGTCGCCCTCCTTCATCGGCCGCAGCGGCGTACCGCACTCGGGGCACTCGGCCGGCATGACGAAGGCGCGCTCGCTGCCGTCGCGCAGGTCGGCGACCGGGCCGAGGATCTCCGGGATGACGTCCCCGGCCTTGCGCAGCACCACCGTGTCCCCGATGAGGACGCCCTTGGCCTTGACCACGTCCTGGTTGTGCAGCGTGGCGAACTCCACCTCGGAACCGGCCACGGTGACCGGCTCGACCTGTGCGTACGGCGTGACCCTGCCCGTACGGCCCACGCCCACACGGATGTTGACGAGCCTGGTGTTGACCTCCTCGGGCGCGTACTTGTACGCGATGGCCCAGCGCGGTGCGCGCGAGGTGGAGCCGAGGCGGCCCTGGAGCGGGATCTCGTCGAGCTTGACCACCGTGCCGTCGATCTCGTGCGCCACGGAGTGCCGGTTCTCGCCGTAGTACGCGATGAACTCCCTTACACCGGCGAGGTCTTCGACGACCCTGTTGTGCGGGGAGGTGGGCAGGCCCCAGGTCTTCAGCAGGTCGTACGCCGCGGAGAGGCGGGCGAGGCCCTCGAAGCCCTCCAGGGCGCCGATGCCGTGGACGACCATGTGCAGCGGGCGGGTGGCGGTGACGCGCGGGTCCTTCTGGCGCAGCGAACCGGCCGCCGCGTTGCGCGGGTTGGCGAAGGGCTTGTCGCCGGCCTCCACCAGGCGGGCGTTGAGGCCCTGGAACTCCTCCATCGGGAAGAAGACCTCGCCGCGGATCTCCACGAGGGCGGGCACCCCGTCGCCCTTCAGACGGTCCGGGATCTCGGCGATGGTCCGCACGTTGGGGGTGATGTCCTCGCCGGTGCGGCCGTCGCCGCGGGTCGCCGCGCGGACCAGGCGCCCGTACTCGTAGGTGAGGTTGACGGCGAGGCCGTCGACCTTGAGCTCGCACAGGAAGTGGAATTCCTGTGCGCCCAGCTCCCGGTGGATGCGCTCGGCCCAGGCGGCGAGGTCGTCGTCGTTGAAGGTGTTGTCGAGGGAGAGCATCCGGGAGCGGTGCTGGACGGAGGTGAACTCCGTCGCGTACGCCCCGGAGACCTTCTGGGTCGGGGAGTCGGGGGTGCGCAGTTCGGGGAACTGCTCCTCCAGCGACTCCAGTTCGCGCAGCAGCCGGTCGAACTCGGCGTCGCTGACGACGGGCGCGTCGTTCACGTAGTACCGGAAGCGGTGCTCCTCGATCTGCTCGGCGAGCCGGGCGTGCTGCTCCCGCGCCTTCGCCGGCACGCTCGTCGTCTCCGCCTGCTGGTCACCCGCCACCGTGTCTTCTCCCGTCACCGTGTCTTTTTCCGTCACTCCGGGTTGTCCGCGAGGGATCTCGCCGCCCGGACGCAGTGTGCGTAGGCGGTGCGCGCGTACTCCGGGGAGGCTCCCGCGAGTCCGCACACCGGGGTGACCGTGACCGCCTCCGCGAGAAGGCCCGGCCGCAGCCCCAGCCTGCGCCACAGCGTTCTGACCCCCATGACGCTACCGGCAGGGTCCGACAACGGGCCGTCCGTCCCCGGCACGACACCGGTGAACAGCCGGGTGCCGCTCTCGACCGCCTCCCCGATCGTTTCTTCGTCACGTTCGGTGAGAAGCGAGAAGTCGAAGGAGACCGCCTGCGCTCCCGCCCGCCGCAGCAGGGCGAACGGGACGTCCGGCGCGCACGAGTGGACCACGACCGGGCCCTCGCCGTGCACCTCGAACACGTCCCTCAGGCCGGACTCGACGAGCTGCCGGTCCACCGCGCGGTGGGTGCGGTAGCCGCTGGCGCTGCGCACCCGGCCGCGCAGGACGTCGGTGAGGGAGGGCTCGTCGAGCTGGAGGACGAGCCGCGCGCCGGGCACGCGCCGGCTCACCTCGGCGAGGTGCAGGCGCAGTCCCTCGGCGAGCGAGGCGGCGAGGTCCCGGCAGGCGCCGGGGTCGGAGAGGGCCACCTCGCCGTTGCGCAGTTCCAGCTGGGCGGCGAGTGTCCAGGGGCCGACGGCCTGCACCTTCAGCGGGCCCTCGTACCCCTGGGTGTGCTCCTCCAGCGCGTCGAGGTCCTCGCCGAGCCAGGAGCGGGCCCGCTTGGTGTCGCGCCCGGGCCGGTCACCGATCCGCCAGCCGCTGGGCTCCACCCGCGCGTACAGCTCGACGAGCATCCCGGCGGTCCGGCCGATCATGTCCGCGCCGGGTCCCCGGGCGGGCAGTTCGGGCAGGAAGGGAAAGTCCTCGAAGCTTCCGGTGACGGTTTTGACGGCCTCTCGGACGTCCCCGCCCGGCATCGACCCGACCCCGGTCGCGGCCCCGAACCTGAACTGGCTGTTTTCGCTCACCTCAGAAGCGTACGGAACGTGGGCGGGCGGCCGGCGCCCCGGCCGTGTCGGCGGGGCGTGCGCCCGGCCGGGAGGCCGGCACCCGGTCAGTGCCCCGGCCGCACCGTCAGGTCGTTGACCTCCGCGTCCCGGGGCAGGTCGAGGGCCGTGAGGAGGGTGGTGGCGACCGACTCGGGGTCGATCCACCGGCCGGGGTCGTAGTCCTTGCCCTCCTGCTGGTGCACCTTGGCCTGCATGGGACTGGCGGTGCGGCCGGGGTAGACCGAGGTGACCCGGACGCCGTTGCCGTGCTCCTCCTCGCGCAGGGAATCGGCGAGTGCCTTCAGGCCGTGCTTGGAGGCCGCGTAGGCGCCCCACTGGGCGTGGGCGCTCAGGCCCGCACCGGAGTTGACGAAGACCACGTGTCCGCGGCTCGCGCGCAGCTGGGGCAGGAAGTGCCGGGTGAGTTCGGCGGGGGCGACGAGGTTGACGTCGAGCTGGTGCCGCCAGGTCTTCGGGGTCAGCTCGCCGATCTCGCCGAGGTCGACGACGCCGGCGATGTGCAGCAGGGAGTCCACCCGGTCCGGGAGGGACTGGTGGGAGAGGGCCCAGCTGAGCCGGTCGGGGTCGGCCAGGTCACCGACGAGGGTCCGCGCGCCGGGGAACTCGGCCGCCAGTTCCTTCGCGCGCCCCGCCGAACGTGCGTGCAGGACGAGTTCGTCCCCGCGCGCGTGCAGCCGGCGGGCGACGGCCGCACCGATGCCGGAGCCTGCTCCGGTGATCACATGTGTAGGCATGCCCGCCATGCTCGCATCACCGCCTGGTCAGGGCCTGGCCAGGGTTCTCCCGTGGAAGGACCTGAGCCGGCTCACTCGATGCCCTGGCTCTCCTCCAGGTACGCCAGCGCCCCGACGGGCTCCTCGGCGAAGAACACCAGGTCGGTGAGGGCGCGGGGCAGGAAGCCCTCGTCCTCCATCCGCCGGAACTGCGTCTTGAGGCCGTCGTAGAAGCCCGCACTGTTCAGCAGGACCACCGGCTTGTCCGTGTGCCCGTGCTTCTTCAGCTCGAGGATCTCGGTGGCCTCGTCGAGGGTGCCGGTACCGCCCACCATGATCACCACTGCGTCGGCCTTCTCCAGGAGCAGGCGCTTGCGCTCCGCCAGGTCCCGGGCGACGATCATCTCGTCGGCGCCCTCGCGCGCCTTCGCCGCGAGGAACTCCACGGAGACGCCGAGGAGCCGGCCGCCCGCCTCCTGCACCCCGTCGGCGACGACTTTCATCAGGCCGACGTCGGAGCCGCCCCACACCAGGGTGTGGCCGCCCTTGCCGAGCAGCTCGGCGAACTCCCGCGCGGGGCGCGTGTACCGCTCGTCCAGATCGGCGGCGGAGAGGAAGACACAGATATTCACGTCCTCAGGGTACGGGCCCGGTCCGGCGGGGAGGGGAAGAATTCGGCCTCGGCGAACGCTGCACCCGTCGGTGGCCGGACCGGCCGGCGTTCGGCCCCTCCGAATGCCGGCTGACCCCATGACCCTGCTGACCGAGGAGCGTGGACCATGACCAGAGGACACCGCATCACCGTCGAACGGAGCGAGCGGCACGTGCGCGTGGTGCACGGCGGGGAGGTCCTGGCCGAGAGCGACCGGGCGCTGGTGCTGCGCGAGACGGGCCTGCCCGCGCGGTACTACATCCCGCCGGAGGACGTGCGGCTCGACCTGCTGACCTCGTCCGAGACCCATACCCACTGCCCCTTCAAGGGCACCGCGTCCTACTGGTCGCGCCCGGACGCGCCCGATCTCGTATGGGCCTACCCGGACCCGAAGCCGGACGTCTCCGGCATCAAGGACCACCTGTGCTTCTACGACGTGGACGTCCAAGGAGACGCGGAAGCCCGATGATCGGATAGAAGGGTTGCGATCGACGGACGCGCCGCCCGCCTCACCGACGATCGGGCCTCAGTGCGGCAGTCTGCGGTGACATGGACAAGAACATCGTTTCGCGTGACGGCACCCACATCGCCCACGAGAGCGCCGGACGGGGTTCCGTGGTCGTCCTCGTCAGCGGCGCGATGTCGACGGGCGCCACGGTGGCACCGCTGGCCGCCCCGCTCTCGGAGCGGTTGCGGGTCGTCGTGTACGACCGCCGGGGCCGCGGCGCGAGCGGGGACCTGCTGCCGTACACGGTGGAACGCGAGGTCGAGGACCTGGCAGCGCTGATCCAGGCGGTGGGCGGGGAGGCGTCCCTGTACGGCGTCTCCTCGGGCGGCGCGCTGGCGCTGCGTGCGGCGGCGAGCGGCCTGCCGGTGCGGCATGTCGCCGTGTACGAGACGCCTTACGCGACGTCCGAGGAGGACCTGAGGGAGCGTGCCCGGTACACCGAGCGCCTGACGGAGGCACTGGGCGAGGGGCGCCGCGGGGACGCGGTGGAGCTCTTCCTTCGTCTCACCGGCCTGAGCGAGGCGGTGATCGGGGGAGCCCGGCAGTCCCCCCTGTGGGCCGGCATGGAGTCGATCGCGCCGAGCCTCGCGTACGACGACGCGGTCATGGGCGACGGCGGTGTCCCGGTGAAGCTGCTGGCGTCGATCCCCGTACCGGTGCTGTCCATCGCGGGCGATGCGAGCCCGGCCTGGATGCGCGAGGCCGCCCGGGCGATCGCGGACGCCGTCCCCCTCGGCACTTGCCGCACCCTGCCCGGCCAGACCCACATGGTCGAACCGGACGTCCTGGCCCCGGTGCTGGCGGAGTTCTTCGCACGGTGAGGACGCGGGTGCGCGAGCCCCCGCGGCTCCCGCGGCTCCCGCGGAAACGGTGTGGCAGCGCGACGTGGCGGGTCGGTATGGTCCGGTCTTTCGGCCGGCCGTTTCCGCAGCTTTCGACGTTCAGGAGCGATTTCGATGACCAGCCGACGGGCAACGACGACTCTGTGGCGTCCGACCGGGCCGAAGGAGCTGGAGCTGGTCCGGAAGTCGGGGTGGCGGGCCTGGCCGCCCCGGTTGCCCGAGCAGCCGATCTTCTATCCGGTCCTCAACGAGGACTACGCGATCAGGATCGCCCGGGACTGGAACGTGAAGCACGACGGTGCCGGGTTCGTCACCCGCTTCGAGGTCGAGTCGGAGTTCCTCGCCCGGTATCCCGTCCAGCAGGCGGGCGGGCGGACCATCCTCGAGCTGTGGGTGCCGGCCGGGGAACTCGACGAGTTCAACGCCCGCATCGTCGGTGAGATCCAACTCGTCCACGAGTTCCCCGCACAGCCGCAGGACCATCGACGGGGCGAGGAAGCCGTGACGGGTGTGCAGGCGTCGGCACCCGCCCGCCGTTTCCGGGACCGTGACGATCACCCGCGTCCAGAGGGGACACTCCCCTTCCGAAAAGCGTGAGCACTCCGGGCCCCACTGTCACTTTGACGCTCGTTCGAGCGTCAAAGTGACAGTCGCCCGCCATCTGCTCACGGTTTTCGACAAGCTCATCGTGCCGACCCCGTCGGACGCCCCGGTGTCAGACCGCCGTGGGGTTCTTCGCCGTGCGGGACGTCGACGCGATCGTGGCCGAGCCGACCACGCGGGTGCCGGCGTAGAGGACGACGGCCTGGCCCGGGGCCACGCCGCGGACCGGTTCCTTGAACGACACCTCCAGGGTGCCGTCGATGAGCTCGGCGGTGACCTCGGTCTCGTCGCCGTGGGCGCGGAGCTGGGCGGTGTAGGTGCCGGGGCCGGTGGGGGCGGTGCCGCACCAGCGGGGCTCGATCGCGGTGAGCGCGCCGACGTCGAGGGAGTCCGCGGGGCCGACGGTGACCGTGTTGGTCACCGGGGAGATGTCGAGGACGTAGCGGGGCTTGCCGTCGGGGGCGGGGGTGCCGATCCGCAGGCCCTTGCGCTGGCCGATGGTGAAGCCGTGGGCGCCCTCGTGCGTGCCGACCTTGGCGCCGGACTCGTCGACGATGTCGCCCTCGGCCCGGCCCAGCCGGTTCGCGAGGAAGCCCTGGGTGTCGCCGTCGGCGATGAAGCAGATGTCGTGCGAGTCGGGCTTCTTGGCCACCGCCAGCCCCCTGCGCTCAGCCTCCGCGCGGATCTCGTCCTTGGTGGTGACCGTGTCGCCGAGCGGGAACATCGCGTGGGCGAGCTGCCGGTCGTCCAGCACGCCGAGGACGTACGACTGGTCCTTGGCCATGTCGGAGGCGCGGTGCAGTTCGCGCGTGCCGTCGGACAGGGTGACCACGCGCGCGTAGTGGCCGGTGGCCACGGCGTCGAAGCCGAGGGCCAGGGCCTTGTCCAGCAGCGCGGCGAACTTGATCTTCTCGTTGCAGCGCAGGCACGGGTTGGGGGTGCGGCCGGCCTCGTACTCGGCGACGAAGTTCTCCACGACGTCCTCGCGGAAGCGGTCGGCGAGGTCCCACACGTAGAACGGGATGCCGATGACGTCCGCGGCACGGCGGGCGTCGCGCGAGTCCTCGATGGTGCAGCAGCCCCGCGCGCCCGTGCGGAAGGACTGGGGGTTCGCGGAGAGCGCGAGGTGGACGCCGGTCACGTCGTGCCCCGCTTCGGCGGCACGGGCCGCGGCCACGGCGGAGTCGACGCCGCCGGACATGGCGGCCAGTACCCGGAGGGGGCGGGGGCGGGAGGGCTGCGGGATCTCAGTCATAACCGTTCCAGGGTACGGGGAACGGGAACCGGAGCCACCGGGTATCCGTTGTTGCTCGCATGGGGGAAAGAAGAGCTTCCACGGACCGGGCCGGCAAGGACGGGGACCGTCGCATCGGGCGGCGCGCCCTGATCGTCGGCGGGGTGGCCGCCGCCGCGGGTACGGCCGTGCTGGCGCGGGACGAGCTGGGCCGCCTGTGGTGGAGGATGCCCGGGGTCGAGAAGCCGCGCAAGCAGGGCGTGGTCGACTTCGCGGGCGCCCGCTGGGTGGCGGCCTCGGACGCCAACTGGCGGCGCGCGGACCGGCCCGACGACTTCGATATAGACATGGTGATCGTCCATGTCACGCAGGGCAGTTTCGACAGCGCGGTACGGGCCTTCCAGGACCCGGGGCACCAGGCGTCCACGCACTACATCGTCGGGCAGGACGGGCGCATCACGCAGATGATCCGCGAGCTGGACGTGGCCTACCAGGCGGGCAACCGCGCATACAACGAGCGCAGTATCGGCATCGAGCACGAGGGCTTCGTGGACCGGCCGCAGGACCTGACGGACGAGATGTACGAGGCCTCGGCCCGGCTCACGGCCCGGATATGCGCGCGCTACGACATACCCGTCGACCGCAAGCACATCATCGGCCACATCGAGGTGCCGGGGACGGATCACACCGACCCGGGCCCGCACTGGGACTGGGAGCGCTATATGAAGCTCGTACGTCAGGCGCTCACGGCGACGGCCTGACCCCGCCACCCGAAAACCGGAAAAAACCTCAACCTATCCCTTTCCGTCCAGAAATGGGCGTTCTATCATAAGAACAGGCCTACGGGATGAGTGAGGGAGTTCGACCGGAGTAGCCGACTTCAGCGCGAGGTTTCGGCTTCCGCTGGTGCCGACGTCGACGGTCGGGCTGAGAGGCCGGAAGGTCGCAGGACAGGACCGGAAGGCGACCCCTAGTCACCTGATCCGGGTCATACCGGCGAAGGGAACCCGTCTCGTAGGTCGTAGTCGTGCCCGGGGGAAGCCAGCGCCCCGGCGGGCAATGTTCGCCCCGTCGCGACGCCCGGCACGCTCCCCCAAGCTCTTCGAGCAGGGGGACCCCCCACTCGCCGCACCGGACGCCGCTCCTCGACGGGCGAACGCTGCCCGCCGGGGCGCTAGGTCAGCCCCGCCGCCCGCGCACGTTCCACCGCTGGCCCAATGGCCTTCGCCAGGGCCTCGACGTCGGCCCCGGTGGAGGTGTGGCCGAGGGAGAAGCGCAGGGTGCCGCGGGCCAGGTCCGGGTCGGTGCCGGTGGCCAGGAGGACATGGCTGGGCTGGGCGACGCCGGCGGTGCAGGCGGAGCCGGTGGAGCACTCGATGCCCTGGGCGTCGAGCAGGAGCAGCAGGGAGTCGCCCTCGCAGCCGGGGAACGTGAAGTGGGCGTTGGCCGGAAGCCGTCCCCCGGGCGCGGGGTCGCCGCCCAGGACGGCGTCCGGGACGGCCTCGCGGACCGCGGCGACCAGGTCGTCGCGGAGCGCGCCGATCTCGCGGGCGAACCATTCCCGCTGCTCGGCGGCGAGCCGGCCGGCGACGGCGAAGGAGGCGACGGCGGGCACGTCAAGCGTGCCGGAGCGGACGTGCCGCTCCTGACCGCCGCCGTGCAGCACCGGCACGGGGGTGTGCTCACGGCCCAGGACCAGCGCTCCGATGCCGTACGGGCCGCCGATCTTGTGGCCCGAGACGGTCATCGCGGCGAGCCCGGAGGAGGCGAAGTCCACAGGCACCTGGCCGAAGGCCTGGACGGCGTCGGAGTGCAGCGGGACACCGAACTCGGCTGCGGTCTCGGCGAGTTCACGGACCGGCAGGATCGTCCCGATCTCGTTGTTGGCCCACATCACGGTGGCCAGGGCCACGTCGTCGGGGTTGCGGGCGATCGCCTCGCGCAGGGCGTCCGGATGGACCCGGCCGTGGGAGTCGACCGGCAGGTACTCGACGACGGCGCCCTCGTGCTCGCCGAGCCAGTGGACGGCGTCCAGGACGGCATGGTGTTCGACGGGGCTGGCGAGGACCCGGGTGCGGGCCGGGTCGGCGTCGCGCCGGGCCCAGTACAGGCCCTTCACGGCGAGGTTGTCGGCCTCGGTCCCGCCGGAGGTGAAGACCACCTCGCTGGGACGGGCACCGAGGGCTTCGGCGAGGGCTTCGCGGGCTTCCTCGACACTGCGGCGGGCACGTCGGCCGGCGGCGTGGAGGGAGGAGGCGTTGCCGGTGACGCCGAGGTGCGCGGTGAGTACCTCGATCGCCTCGGGAAGCATCGGGGTGGTCGCGGCGTGGTCGAGGTAAGCCATGGTGGGGCCGATTCTACGGGCCTCGCCCGGCGAGCCCGGGGCGCGGTCGGCCGGGAACCGGCACGCCTGTTCAAATGCCCCCAGCCGGCCGCACCGCGAAGGGCCGCGAAGGACCGCTCAGCCCAGGCGCACCCGGGCGAGCTGACGGGACTGGGCGACCAGTCGGTCCGTGCTGTCCCAGACCTCGGCGTCCTCCTCGAGGAAGCCGCCGGCGAGGTTGCGGGTGGTGATCGACACCCGCAGCGGGCCGGGCGCCGGGCGGGAGCGGACGTGCACCGTCAGCTCGACCGTGGGGACCCAGCCCTTGAGTCCGAGCTCGAAGGCGGTGGGAGGCAGCGCGTCCACCGCGAGGAGCAGGGAGAGCGGATCGTGGTCCCGGCCGTCGGCGAGCCCGAACCAGGCACGCATCTCTCCCTTGCCGGAGGGCTCCCCTAGGGCCCAGCCGAGGGTCGACGGGTCGAGCTTGAGCATCAGCCGGTCCGTGATGGCGGAGCTGCCGTCGACGGGAGCCGGACCGTCCTCGGGGCCGAAGCACTGGTCCATGGGCGGTATCGCGGGCGGCACGGCCGACGTGCGGACGTCGTCGGGGAGGGCGTCCAGGTCGCCGTAGGAGGCCAGGAGACGGATGCGCTCGACCTCGCGCCCCTGGTCGTCGGTCTGGAAGAGGGACGCCTGACCGGTCGAAAGGGTGCGTCCGGTGCGTACGGTCTGGGTACGGACGACCGCCGGGCCCGGCTGGGAGGCGGTCAGGTAGTGCGCGGAGAGGGTGAACGGGTCCGCGTGCGGCAGGGCGTCGGCGAGGGCGCGGCCCAGTACGGCCAGCAGATAGCCGCCGTTGACGGCGCTGATGATCGTCCAGCCGGCGGAGAGATCGATGTCGTAGACGCCCGGTTCACGGGGCGTGACCGCGGTGTCGCGGTCGAACTCGCTGTCGCCGATGGTGGCCCGGAGGGCCGGGGCGGAGGCTGCTTCTGGCATGGGTGAACAGTACAAGAGTCACCTACTAAGCGGTAGCTTTGGATCCTGGCCCACCCCTCACCCCCTCCTCTACTCCTCCTCGCGGGCCGTCGAGCGCCGCTGCCACGCGCGGGGCGCCCGCCAGTGGTACCGCAGCGCCAGCAGTCGCAGCATGAACGCCGTGATCACGGCGAGGCTGCTGGTGAGCGCGTTCAGCACGTCGAAGTGGATGCACAGGGCCACCATCGTGGCGCCGACCATCGCCGGTACCGCGTAGAGATCGCGGTCCCAGCGCAGCAGCGAGGGCACCTCGTTGGCGAGCACGTCCCGCAGCACACCGCCGCCCACCGCGGTGACCAGGCCCAGGCAGGCGGAGGCGGTCAGGCTGAGCCCGTAGTCGTAGGCCTTGGCGGTGCCGACGACACAGAACAGGCCGAGCCCCGCGGCGTCGAAGAAGTTGACGGCGTTCTGGATGCGCTCGACGTGCGGGTGGAGGAAGAAGACCAGCACCACGGCCAGCAGCGGGGTCACGAAGTACCCGAGGTCCGTGAAGGCGGCGGGCGGCACGGCGCCGATGACCACATCGCGGAAGAGCCCGCCGCCCAGGGCTGTGGCCTCGGCGAGGACCGCGATGCCGAAGACGTCGAGGTTCTTGCGAACGGCCAGCAGGGAGCCCGAGATCGCGAAGACGAAGATGCCGATCAGGTCGAGCGCATGCAGGAGGGACGGGCTGAAGAGTTGCTGAAGCACCTTGACATTCTTACTCAGCAAGAACCCCTCGCCTTACAAAGCAAGGCGAGGGGTGGGACGAACTTGCTGTCCGTGGACCGAGCAGCGGGACCGGCCGAGGCCTGTGCGGGACAGGCGCTTCACTGGTCGATCGCCGCTGGAGCACACGTGTGGTCCAGTCGTTCGATGATCATCGAGCTGCCCGCGAAGGTGTGAACCGATTCGAGCGGGTACCGGACGGACGGCCGAAGAGTTCTCGGAGCACCGGACGATTCCGCTCCGTCCGGTGCTCCGAGGAGTACGGCGGTCCGTCAGGCGGTCCCGGCCGAACCCTTACCGGATGCGTCCGGCCCCGTGGCGTCGTGGTCCTTCGCGATGGCATCGGCCGTCGGGTCGCTCGGGACCTCGACCGCTGCGGGTACCTTTTCCTTGACCACCGCGGCGTCCGGCTTGGTCGTCGAGTCGGCCGGCAGGAGCGCGGCGGGAATCTCCGCTTCGCCCTCGGCCCGCTCCACCAGCGCGTCCTCGGTCTCCGTGACGGCCTCGATGCCCGTCGGCCGGGTCGGCGCCAGCTCTCCCGACGCGATCTCGGCGGCGTAGTGGCAGGCCACCCGGTGACCGCCGCCGACGTCCTTCAGCTCCGGCCGTTCGGTCGCGCACTTCTCGGCCTGCGCCCAGGGGCAGCGGGTGTGGAAGCGGCAGCCGCTGGGCGGGTTCGCCGGGGAGGGCAGGTCGCCGGTGAGCAGGATGCGCTCGCGGCGGTCCTCCACCTCCGGGTCGGGCACCGGCACGGCCGACATCAGGGCCTTGGTGTACGGGTGCTTGGGCTCGGCGTACAGCGTGTCGCTCGGCGCCTCCTCGACCAGCGAGCCCAGGTACATCACGCCGATCACGTCGGAGATGTGCCGGACGACCGCGAGGTCGTGGGCGATGACCAGGTAGGTCAGGCCGAGTTCCTCCTGGAGTTCCTCCAGCAGGTTGACGACCTGGGCCTGGATCGACACGTCGAGCGCGGAGACCGGCTCGTCGCAGATGATCACGTCCGGCTCGAGGACCAGCGCGCGGGCGATGCCGATGCGCTGGCGCTGGCCGCCGGAGAACTCGTGCGGGTAGCGGGCGAGGGCGTTGGAGGGCAGGCCGACCCGCTCCAGGATCGCCTTGATCTTCTCGCGGCGCTCCTCCTGGTTCTTGCCGATGCCGTGGGCGACCATGCCCTCGGACAGGATCGACTCGATGTTCTGCCGGGGGTTGAGCGAGCCCAGCGGGTCCTGGAAGACCATCTGGAGCCGGCGCCGGAAGCGGCGCATCTCCTCGCTCGGCAGCTTCGCCAGGTCGGTGCCGTCGAGGACGACCGACCCCTCGGTGATGTCCACGAGCCGCAGCACCGACCGCCCGAGGGTGGTCTTGCCGCAGCCGGACTCGCCGACCAGGCCGTAGGTCTCGCCGGCCTCGACCTTCAGGGACACCCCGTCCACGGCGTAGACGTGCCCGACCGTACGGTCGAACAGCACGCCCTTCTTGATGGGGAAGTGGACCTTGACGCCGTCCAGTTCGAGCAGGCTCATGCGGGGACCTCCTCGGCCTTCGCGTCGTCGAGTACGGGGTTGACGCACCGCACCCGGTGATCGGCGGCACGCGGCTCGGCGAGCTGCGGGGTGCCGGTCAGGCAGCCCATCTCGTACCGGTCGCAGCGCGGCGCGAAGGCACAGCCGTCGACCCAGGCGACGCGGTCGTTGATGGAGCCGCGGATGGGCTTGAGGGACTCGCCCCGGGGAGCGTCCAGGCGCGGGATGGAGCCCAGCAGTCCGTGTGTGTAGGGGTGGGTGGGGTGGGCGAACAGCTCGCGGCGCCCGGCGGACTCCACGGCCTTGCCCGCGTAGAGCACGTTGACCTGGTCGCAGATACCGGCGACCACACCGAGGTCGTGGGTGATCATCAGCAGGGCGGTGCCCTCCTGGTCCACGAGTTCCTTGAGCAGTTCCAGGATCTGGGCCTGGATGGTCACGTCGAGGGCCGTGGTGGGCTCGTCGGCGATGAGCAGGCTCGGGGCGCAGGCCACCGCCATGGCGATCAGCGCGCGCTGGCGCATACCGCCGGAGAGCTGGTGCGGGTACTCCTTGAGCCGCCGGGTCGGGTCGGGGATGCCGACCCGGTCCAGCAGGTGGGCGGCCTCCTTGCGGGCGGCCTCCCCCTTCATCCCGCGGTGGCGTTCCAGGATCTCGGTGACCTGCACGCCGATCGGCACGACCGGGTTGAGCGAGGACAGCGGGTCCTGGAAGATCATCGCCATCTTGCTGCCGCGCAGGTCGCGACGGGCGGACGTGCTCATGGTGAACAGGTCCGTGCCGTCGAATTCGGCGCGGCCGCCGACCGTGACGCCCTTGGGGGGCAACAGGCCCATCAGGGCCAGGGAGGTGACGGACTTTCCGCAGCCGGACTCGCCGACCAGGCCCACGACCTGGCCCTGGTCGACGGTGAAGGAGACGCCGTCGACCGCTCGGGACTCCTTGCGGCCGCGGCCGCCGAAGGTGACGGTCAGTTCGTCGACAGTGAGCAGAGACATGGTGGTTCAGCCTCTCAGCTTCGGGTCGAGGGCTTCCCGCATGGCCTCGCCGAGGAGGGTGAAGCCGAGGGCGGTGATGACGATGCCGACGGCGGGGTAGACCGACATCATCGGCGCGTTGTCGAAGAAGCGCTGTGCCTGGGCGAGCATGACGCCCCACTCGGGGATGGCCGGGTCGGGGTTGCCCAGGCCCAGGTAGGACAGGGCGGAGGCCTCGATGATCGCGGTGGCCAGGGAGAGCGTGGCCTGCACGATCACCGGGCTGAGCGAGTTGGGGATGATCTGCGAGACCACGATGCGCCGCTTGCGCACGCCCAGGGACTTGGCCGCGAGCACGTAGTCCGCGCCGCCCTGCGCCAGCATGGAGCCGCGCAGCAGCCGGGCGAACACCGGTATCTGGACGACACCCACGGCGATCATCACGGTGGTCAGTGACTGGCCCATAACGGCAGCGATGGAGACGGCCAGCAGCAGCGAGGGCATCGCCAGCATCATGTCGATGAAGCGCATGATGACGGAGTCGACGCGCTTTCCGGTGTCGCCGCCGAGGGTGGCGGCGGCTCCGGAGAGGCCGCCGATCAGGAAGCCGATGACCAGGCCGATGAGCGTGGCGACGACGCCGACGAGCAGCGTCTGGCGGGCGCCGACCATCATGCGGGAGAACAGGTCCCGGCCGAGGTGGTCGATTCCGAACCAGTTCTCGCCGCGCGGGCCGACGAACTCGCCCCGGTTGGGGAAGACCTCGCCCCGCCAGGTCTGGGCCGTCGGGGCGTACGGGGTGAGGTAGGGCCCGACGATCGCGACGAGGACGAACAGGGCGATGACGGCCGCGCCGATGATCGCCATCTTGCTGCGCCGGAGACGGCGGAAGGCTTCCCGCCACAGGCTCGCGCCGGTGCTGGTCTCCTTGGTCGCGGTCAGTTCCGCGAGCCGCTGGATCTTTTCGGTCTTGGTTGCGACGCTCACGCTAGTGCACCCGCACTCTCGGGTCGATGAGGCTGTACGCCACGTCCACCAGCAGGTTGATCAGGACGTACACCATCGCGATGAACATGATGAACCCGACGAGAACGGGGTAGTCGCGGCCGTCGATCGCGGTCCGGATGAAGGAGCCGATGCCGCCGAAGTCGAACACCGACTCGGTCAGGACCGCGCCGGAGAGCAGGGAGCCCGTGAGGAGGCCGACCGCGGTCACCACGGGGAGCATCGCGTTGCGCAGCACGTGCCGGCCGCGGACGACGCTCCGCTTGAGGCCCTTGGCCTCGGCGGTACGGACGTAGTCCTCGTCCTGCACCTCCAGGACACTGGCACGGGTCATGCGCACGATGACCGCGAGCGGGATGGACGCCAGGGCGATGGAGGGCAGGATCAGGTGATGGAGCGCGTTCCCGGCGGCGTCCAACTCCCCGGTGAGGATGCCGTCCAGGACGGCGAAGCCGGTCACGCTCGTGGCGTCGAGGCCGGTCTCCAGGCGCCCGGAGACGGGGAAGAGCCCGAGCCGGACGGCGAAGACGCTCTTGAGGATCAGGGCCAGGAAGAAGACCGGGATGCAGATGCCGATGAGCGAGCCGGAGACCGCGGTGACGTCGAGCCAGCCACCGCGGTTGCGGGCGGCGAAGTAACCGAGCGGGATACCGATGGCCACGGCGAGGAGGATCGCGAGGAGGGACAGCTCCACGGTCGCGGGGAAGCGCAGGACGAACTCGTCCCACACCGGCTGTCCGGTCTGGGTGGAGGTGCCCAGGTCGAGTTCGGCGATGCGCTTGAGGAAGCGCCAGTACTGGACGTAGACGGGCTGGTCCAGCCCGAGTGCGCGGTTGATGCGGATTACTTCGGCCTCGGTGGCCTTCTCCCCCAGGATCGCTGAGGCGGGTCCGCCGGGCAGCCGGTCGAGCCACAGAAAGAGCAGTACCGACAGGCCGAGCAGCGTGGGTATGAGCTGGAGCAGTCTTCGTACGACGAGACGCAGCACCCCGCATGCCCCTTTCTTACGTGATGTGTTCCATGAATGGCCCCGCCCGGCCGTGAGTTTCGACGGCCGGGCGGACCCTTTGTGCTTGGGTGGCTACTGCTCGCTTACTTGAAAGAAGCCTCGGAGAAGACTTCCTGCGTCAGCGGGGAGACGTTCGGCGGGTTCACGTTCTTGCCGAAGGCGATGGCCGGCGGGGAGGACGAGACCGGGACACCCGGCAGGTACTCCATGACGACCTCGTTGGCGTTCTTGTACGCGGCGATGCGCTCGTCGTGCTTGCCGAGCTTCGAGCCGGCGTTCACGGCGTCGAAGACCTTCTTGTCCTTGAAGCCCCACTGCTTGTCGTACCCGGAGAACCAGGTGCCGATGAAGTTGAAGCCGTCGTTGAAGTCACCGGTCCAGCCGAGCATGTGCAGGTCGCAGGAGCCCGACTCGGTGGCGTCCAGGTAGTCCGGGGCCCACTTCATCGCCTTCGGCGTGACCGTGATGCCGGACTTCTCCAGGTCGTCCTTCATCAGCTCGAACAGGTCCTGCGGGGCAGGCATGTACGGGCGGGTGACCTCGGTCGGGTAGCAGAAGTCGACCTTCAGCTTCTCCTGGCCGGCCTTCTTGAGGAGCTTCTTGGCCTCGCCCGTGTCGTACGCGTACTGCTTGACGTCCCCGGAGTAGCCCTCGATCGTGTCGGGCATGAACTGGTCGGCGACCTTGCCGCCCTCGGGCAGCTGGGTCTTGACCAGGTTCTCGCGGTCGATGGAGTGCGCGATGGCCTGGCGGACTTCCTTCTTCTTGAGCGCGGGGTTGGCCTCCTGGCTCATGCCCACGTAGAAGAGGTTGAAGACGCCACGGGTCGGAACGCCGTAACCCTGGTCCTCGAGGGTCTTGACGTCGGCCGGCGCGACGAGGTCGTAGCCGTCGATGTCACCGGCCTGGAGCGCCTGACGGCGCGTCTGCTCATCGGAGATCGTACGGAAGACCAGGTTCTTGATCTTCGCCTTCTCGCCCCAGTAGCCGTCGAAGCGCTCAAGGGAGACTTCCTTGTTGCCCTTGTTCCACTTCGTGATCTTGTACGGGCCGGTACCGGCGACCGTGCCGGCCTCCTGGCTGTACTTGGGGTACGTGATGGCGTCGCCCTTGGCGGAGGCGTCCTGCTTCTTGTACTCCTCGATCGCCTTCGGCGAGTGGATCGCCAGGGCGTTGAGGGAGAAGCCGCCGGGGAGGTTGGCGGAGGGCTCCTTGACCTCGATGACGGCGGTGTTCTCGTCCTTCGCGGTGCAGGACTTGTAGTTCGCCTCGGGCGTTTCCTTGTCCTCGTTCTTCGCGAAGCCGCCCATGATGGTCTGCCAGTAGTAGGAGACCGCGCTGGACTGGTAGGTGCCCGTCCAGTTGAACCAGTGGTCGTAGTTGGCGCAGACGGCCGCGGCGTTGAACGCCTCGCCGTCGTGGAACTTCACGTTCTTGCGGAGGTCGAAGGTCCAGACGGTGCCCTCGTCGTTGCTCGACCACTTGTCGGCGAGGCCGCCGACCATTTCGCTGCCGCCGGACTCGTGCTCGATGAGAGCCTCGAACGCCTGTCGCGTCACGCGGAAGGTTTCACCGTCGCTCGCGAGGGCAGGGTCCAGGGAGCCCGGGTCACCGGCGCCGGCGAAGACGAAGGTGTCCTTCTTGCCGTCGCTCTTGTTGTCGCTGTCCCGTTCGCTGGAGCAGCCCGTGGCGATCAGAGCGACCGCCACCGCGGCCGTGATCGCCCGAGCGGCTCGGGACTTGGATATGCGCATATTGGGGCCACTCCGGGTCCGCTATGTGGATGCATCTTGACCGGCCGAACACTACAGATGTTCACAGCGAGTCGAGAACAGTCCGGATAGCGGTGATACCCACCTGAGATCTGAACAGTTGACATAAGGGACTCTTCAGGCGTCCCTCCCTCAGGAATTAACCGTCCCGAGACATTCGGCTCCCCCCGCGCCCCCCTGAGGAGAGCACCGGACCGCGTGAAGAACGGGTGAAACCGCAGGTGACGGGCGGTCAACCGGTGACAGCGGAGCGCACATGGCTGAAAACCTGTCACGAAACCAGCGCTCGACGGCAGCGTGGGTCGCCTCCGCCGACGCTCGCGTCCACTCCGTGGACACCGTCACGCTGAGTCAGCACAGGAGGGTGCGGCCGCACCCGTCTCCCCCGCATACGGCCCGGTCAGCGCTGGTGCGCGGGCGGATGGCCGGAGCCCGCGGCGGGGGGCACCACGGCGCCGTGGGCCTCGCGGTCGTAGAAGGGGCGGGCGTTGGCCCGCAACCACATCGCGACCGGATCGTGCTCGTCGGACATCGCGACGGTCGACACCGGGAGCCCGTCCGGGATCGCGCCGAGGGACTGCTGCATCATGGCGCGCACCGCGTCCACGGCCGGTGGCGACGTGTCGTACACGTCCAGGCCGATGGCGAGGTACGGGGCGCCCAGCGCAGGCTGCACCCAGGCGCGGCGCAGCGAGCGGACGGCGGGGGTGCGGTGCGCGTTCTGCGCGAGCAGGGCGTAGAACTGCGGGATCTCGATGGCGGGTTCGGACAGCCGCAGGGGCCCGGCCGGCTGGCGGTCGAGGCCGGTGGCGAGTCTGCGCAGATCGAGCCAGGGGATGCCGAGGCCGCCGCCGGGGGCGTGCGGATTGAGCCAGAGTCCGTAGCGGTCGGGGTAGAGGGCGCGGGCGGCCTCGATGCCGTCGACGACCTCGTAGGACCGGTTCCAGCCACTGGCGGACAGTTCCTGGGCGGAGGTCACGCAGGGCGCGTAGCCGAAGCCGTCGACCTCCATGTTCCCGTACTGGGCGTCCGGGGAGCCCGCCTGGCCCTGCCACAGCAGCATCCAGACGTGACCGGAGGAGGGGGTCGCGAGCGCGCGCAGCAACGCCTCGTAGGCGTCGTAACGCCCCGGTGCCACCTGGCGCAGCATGTGCTCGACCTGCCCGGCCGCCGCGGTGCCTGCGCTCACTTTGTATCGCCCCTCCGTACCACCCGTACAACACCCTCGCCCGAACCGATGAACCTAGCTTAAGCGCCTCTCGGCCCCAGGGAGCTCCGCCGGTCCGCGGCCGGCCTCCGGCGGCGCCGCATCCCCCTCACCGCGGCCGGCCGCCTCCCCCTCACCGCGCCCACTGGTAGAAGGGGCGGACGCGGTCGCGCATCCACTGGCCGACCGGATCCTGGGCCACGTCCAGGAGGACCAGGTTGACGGGCCACTTCACCGGCTCGCGGCCCAGCGCGCGGCCCAGCGCGTCCATCGGCGCGGCCCGCAGGTCGCCCTCCGCGCGGGCCAGTTCGGCGGGGGACAGTTCGACGCCGACGAACAGCACCGGTCCGGCCGTCTCGATCTCGGCGAGGCAGCGGCGGGCGGTGGAGACGACGCCGAGAGCCTCGAACTCCGTGGAGGCGGCGGCGAGGAAGCCCACCGGGTCGTCCTGCCAGTCGGGTTCGAACAGCTTGACCCGGCCGCCGCTCGCGGGGCCGTCCAGCGGTCCGCGTCCGGCACGGCACAGGGCGGCGACGGCGGGCGGCGGCAGCGGGACGCCGACCACTCCCCCGGGGTTCACGGCGATCCCGGCCTGCGGTGGCAGACCACGCGCGAACTCCACCGCGGGCGCGACGGTGAACGACATGTGGGAGCCGACGACCTGACGGAACTGTTCCTCGGAGCTGAAGACCGGGACGTACGCCTGGCCTTCGATCTCCGTCGTGGGCAGGTCCAGCGGGCCGCTGTCCGGCCCACCGCCGTTGGGCAGGGGAACCCACAGGAAGCTCCGGCCCAGTACCTCGACGATCCGGCCGTCGGCCGAGGGGACGCCGAGGGAGGCGGAGAGCACCTCCTCCAGCTCGTTGCCGGGCCATCCGCCGTGCGAATGGGGGTGAGTCTGTGCCGGGAAGTCCGCGGAGAAGCCCGCCGGGAAGTCCATCTGCCTACCGCCTGCCTGGAACCACTGCTGTGGCTGAAAGGCTAACCGCTGCCGCGCCCGGCGGTCGGCGGTCGGCCCGTACGGCCGCCGGTCCGTCCACCGGTCGGCCCGTCCACCGGTCGGCCCGTGCACCGGTCGGCCCGTCCACCGGTCGGCCCGTGCACCGGTCGGCCGGGCGGCCGTCAGTCCGTGAAGTCGATGCGGTGCAGCGCGTTCGCCGCGTCGCGGTCGGCCAGGACGGCCGAGCCGCAGCCCGCGGGCAGGTCGCCTCCCATCACGGACGTCAGCAGCCGGTCGATGGCGGTGCGGTGGCGCCGGAAGGCGTACCGGGAGACTCCGCGGCCGCGCTCGCGCTGGCCGTCCAGGGCCTGCTCCGGGGAGACGTCGAGCAGCAGCAGATGCAGGTCCGCGCCCCGACGGCGGGCCTCGCGGGCCAGCCAGCGGCGCACCCAGGCCTGCGTGCCGCAGTCGTGGACGACGACTCCCTCGCCGGCGCGCAGGGCGCGCCGCAGTCCGGCGTAGTGGGCGAGGCGGACCAGGGGCCGGTACACCGCGTACGGCAGGAGGCGCGGCATGCCGCGGTCCCAGCGGTCACGGGTGTCCTGCGAGTCGATACGGGTGCCGCGCGCCGCGCGCCGCATGAGGGTGGACTTGCCGCTGCCGGGCAGTCCGGTGACCACGACGAGGTCACGGGGGCCGAAGAGCAGGGCGTGCGGGCTGCGGCCGGCGCGCTCGCGCAGGTCGCGGACGACAGGCGCGGGCAGGACGCCGCACGCCTCCCCGGCCGAGCCGGCCTGCGGCTCGGGCAGCGCGACGCCCGTGGTGGCGGCGTACGCCGTGGCCTTGTTCACCGTGAGTCCTCCCCTGGGGGCTGTCCGGCCCTGTGCCCAGGTACCGGAGCCGCTCCCCGCCGAGTGTAAAGAGACGGTAACGCCGGACGCCTCTGCTTTCCGTCCCTTTCCCGATACAGACCCGTCACAGCCGTGCGTGAGCATCCGAGTACCCTGCGCTCCTCCCAGAAGGGTCCCCCTGCCGCGGCCCCGCGATGCGTGCAATGATGAACGCGCCAACTGCATACCGGCCGTTCGAATCCGCGCGGGAGAGTCCCCGGCACCAGTTGCCGCCGGGGCGCCGAAGGAGCAAGTCCCTCCCTTGAATCTCTCAGGCACCGTTACCGCGTGGGCGAGGCACATCTGAAAAGCGGGCCCCGCGCGAGTCGCCGGTGCTCCACCCAAGGTGCAAGCCATGGTCGTCCCCTGTGCGGGCGGTCATGGCGAACCTCTCAGGTTCCGATGACAGATGGGGAGGAAAGACCTCGCCTGTCCTGCCCTGGGAGACCGACCGATGAGCAGTACCGAACTCCGCCGGACCGCGCTCGACGCCCTGCATCGTTCGCTCGGTGCCACGATGACCGATTTCGCCGGCTGGGACATGCCCCTGCGTTACGGCTCCGAACGCGACGAGCACAACGCCGTGCGGACGGGGGCCGGTCTTTTCGACCTCTCCCACATGGGCGAGATCACCGTCACCGGCCCGCAGGCGTCCCAGTTCCTCGACCACGCGCTGGTCGGCAACATCGGGACCGTCAAGCCCGGCCGCGCCCGCTACACCATGATCTGCCGCGAGGACGGCGGCATCCTGGACGACCTGATCGTCTACCGGCTCGACGACACCGGGGCCGGGGCCGCCCACGCCGGATCCCCTCACACCGGATCCCCTCACACTGGATCCCCTCACTACATGGTCGTCGCGAACGCCTCCAACGCCCAGGTGGTGCTGGACGCGCTCGTGGAGCGGTCGGCCGGCTTCGACACCGAGGTCCGTGACGACCGCGACGCGTACGCGCTGCTCGCGGTGCAGGGCCCCGAGTCCTCCGGCATCCTGCAGTCCCTCACCGACGCCGACACCGACGTCGAGGGCATGAAGTACTACGCCGGGCAGCCCGGCACGGTCGCGGGCGTCCCCGCCCTCATCGCCCGTACCGGCTACACCGGCGAGGACGGCTTCGAGCTGTTCGTGAAGCCGGAGCACGCGGTGGAGCTGTGGCAGGCGCTGACGAAGGCGGGCGAGGGCGTCGGCCTGATCCCGTGCGGGCTGTCCTGCCGGGACACGCTGCGTCTGGAGGCCGGCATGCCGCTGTACGGCAATGAGCTGAGCGCCTCCCTGACACCGTTCGACGCCGGGTTCGGCCGGGTGGTGAAGTTCGAGAAGGAGGGCGACTTCGTGGGCCGCGCCGCCCTGACCGAGGCCGCCGCCCGCGCCGAGCGAACCCCGCCCCGCGCCCTGGTCGGCCTGATCGCCGAGGGCCGCCGGGTCCCGCGCGCCGGGTACGCGGTGGTCGTCGGCGGCGAGGTGATCGGCGAGGTCACCTCCGGCGCGCCCTCCCCGACGCTGGGCCGGCCGATCGCGATGGCGTACGTCGATGTGGCGTACGCGGTGCCGGGCACGGCGGGCGTGGGGGTGGACATCCGCGGCAGCCACGAGCCTTACGAGGTCGTGGCGCTGCCGTTCTACAAGCGGCAGAAGTAGCACCGCCGCAGACGGCCACGGACGGCCTCAGAACGCCCCTCGGGACGGCTTTCCAGGCCCTCGCACGTCGACGTAAGGGCCTCCCAGGGCCTCCCAAGGGCCCCGCACGGGTGAACGGGGCAGGTCGTGCCCGCTCACGCGCATGTCCCGCACTTCCCGTAGTTTCCGAGTCATCAGCAAGTCCCCCGCGTACAGGAGAATCCAGGTCATGAGCAACCCCCAGCAGCTGCGTTACAGCAAGGAGCACGAGTGGCTGTCGGCCGCCGAGGACGGTGCGTCGACCATCGGCATCACCGAGCACGCGGCCAACGCGCTCGGCGACGTCGTGTTCGTCCAGCTCCCCGAGGTCGGTGACACCGTGACCGCGGGCGAGACCTGTGGCGAACTGGAGTCGACCAAGTCGGTCAGCGACCTGTACTGCCCGGTCACCGGCGAGGTCACCGAGGTCAACGAGGACGTGGTCAGCGACCCCTCGCTGGTGAACTCGGCCCCCTTCGAGGGTGGCTGGCTGTTCAAGGTGCGGGTCACCGACGAGCCGGCCGACCTGCTTTCCGCCGCCGAGTACGACGCCTTCATCCAGGGCTGAGGAGGCCGTAGTCCCATGTCGCATCTGAACACCCCGCTGCACGAGCTCGACCCGGACGTCGCCGCGGCGATCGACGCCGAACTCCACCGCCAGCAGTCCACCCTCGAGATGATCGCCTCGGAGAACTTCGCCCCGGTCGCGGTCATGGAGGCCCAGGGCACGGTCCTCACCAACAAGTACGCCGAGGGCTACCCCGGCCGCCGCTACTACGGCGGCTGCGAGCACGTCGACGTGATCGAGCAGATCGCCATCGACCGGGTCAAGGAGCTGTTCGGCGCCGAGCACGCCAACGTGCAGCCGCACTCGGGCGCGCAGGCCAACGCCGCCGCGATGTTCGCGCTGCTCAAGCCCGGTGACACGATCATGGGCCTGAACCTCGCGCACGGCGGGCACCTGACCCACGGCATGAAGATCAACTTCTCGGGCAAGCTCTACGACGTGGTCGCCTACCACGTCGGCGACGACGGCCGGGTCGACATGGCCGAGGTCGAGCGGCTGGCCAAGGAGAGCAGGCCGAAGCTGATCGTCGCCGGCTGGTCGGCGTACCCGCGGCAGCTGGACTTCGCCGAGTTCCGCCGGATCGCGGACGAGGTCGGCGCGTACCTGATGGTCGACATGGCGCACTTCGCCGGTCTGGTCGCGGCGGGCCTGCACCCGAACCCGGTCCCGCACGCCCACGTCGTCACCACGACCACGCACAAGACGCTCGGCGGCCCGCGCGGCGGTGTGATCCTCTCCACGGCCGAGCTGGCCAAGAAGATCAACTCCGCGGTCTTCCCCGGCCAGCAGGGCGGCCCGCTGGAGCATGTGGTCGCGGCCAAGGCGGTGGCTTTCAAGGTCGCCGCGTCCGAGGAGTTCAAGGACCGCCAGCGCCGTACCCTGGAGGGCGCCCGCATCCTGGCCGAACGCCTGACGAAGGACGACGCCAAGGCGGTGGGCGTGGACGTGCTCTCCGGCGGTACGGACGTGCACCTGGTCCTGGTCGACCTGCGCGCGTCCGAGCTGGACGGGCAGCAGGCGGAGGACCGGCTCCACGAGGTCGGCATCACCGTCAACCGCAACGCGGTACCGAACGACCCGCGGCCGCCGATGGTCACCTCGGGTCTGCGGATCGGCACGCCCGCCCTGGCCACCCGCGGCTTCGACGCCGAGGACTTCGCCGAGGTGGCGGACGTGATCGCCGAGGCGCTGAAGGCGCCCTCCCCCTTCGGGGCCGCCGACGCCGAGGCGCTCCGGGCCCGGGTGACGGCCCTCGCGGAGAAGCATCCGCTGTACCCCGGTCTGAAGTAATTTCGTACGCTTTGATTCGTACGACCGTCCGGGGCATCGCGCACACTGGGTCAGTGGGCGCGATGCCCCGCATCGTGCGCCCCCTGTGAACACCCCCTGTGAACACCGTCCCGTTCCCCGCATCCGTACCACCGCGAACCACCCCCGGCGGACAGCGGCGTCCGCCGAACCCCTAGGAGTCCTTCCGTGGCCCTCTCGGTCTTCGACCTGTTCTCGATCGGCATCGGGCCGTCCAGCTCGCACACGGTCGGCCCGATGCGGGCCGCCCGCATGTTCGCCCGGCGGCTGCGCAACGAGGACCTGCTGGACTCGGTCGCCTCGGTCCGCGCGGAGCTGTACGGCTCGCTCGGCGCCACCGGCCACGGGCACGGCACGCCCAAGGCGGTGCTGCTCGGCCTGGAGGGCGACTCGCCCCGCACGGTGGACGTGGAGACGGCCGACGAACGGGCGGAGAAGATCAAGGACTCGGGCCGGCTGAGGCTGCTCGACACGCACGAGATCACGTTCTCCTTCGACGACGACCTCGTACTGCACCGCCGCAAGACACTCCCGTACCACGCGAACGGCATGACCCTGTGGGCGTACGACGCGTCCGGCGCCGAGGTGCTGTCGAAGACGTACTACTCGGTGGGCGGCGGCTTCGTCGTCGACGAGGAGGCGGTGGGCGCGGACCGCATCAAACTCAACGACACCGTCCTGAAGTACCCGTTCCGCACGGGCGACGAGCTGCTGCGCCTGACCCGGGAGACGGGCCTGTCCATCTCCGCGCTGATGCTGGAGAACGAGTGCGCCTGGCGGACCGAGGAGGAGGTCCGCGAGGGCTTGCTGGAGATCTGGCGGGTGATGCAGACGTGCGTGGCGCGCGGCATGTCCCGCGAGGGCATCCTGCCGGGCGGCCTGAAGGTGCGCCGGCGTTCCGCGAACACGGCACGCAAGCTGCGCGCGGAGGGCGACCCGAAGGCCCTCGCCATGGAGTGGATCACCCTCTACGCGATGGCCGTGAACGAGGAGAACGCGGGGGGCGGCCGGGTCGTCACCGCCCCGACCAACGGCGCGGCCGGCATCATCCCCGCCGTCCTGCACTACTACATGAACTTCGTCCCCGGTGCCGACGACGACGGCGTGGTCCGCTTCCTGCTGGCGGCCGGTGCGATCGGCATGCTGTTCAAGGAGAACGCGTCCATCTCCGGCGCCGAGGTCGGCTGCCAGGGCGAGGTCGGCTCCGCCTGCTCCATGGCGGCGGGCGCCCTCGCCGAGGTGATGGGCGGCTCACCGGAGCAGGTCGAGAACGCCGCCGAGATCGGCATGGAGCACAACCTCGGCCTGACCTGCGACCCGGTCGGTGGTCTGGTCCAGATCCCGTGCATCGAGCGCAACGGCATGGCCGCGGTGAAGGCGGTCACCGCCGCGCGGATGGCGATGCGCGGCGACGGCTCGCACAAGGTGTCCCTGGACAAGGTCATCAAGACCATGAAGGAGACCGGCGCCGACATGTCCGTCAAGTACAAGGAGACCGCGCGGGGCGGGCTCGCGGTGAACATCATCGAGTGCTGAGGGTACGGGCGCGACGGACGGCGTATGTTGGCCTGGCTGGTCGGGTTCCGTTCCGGACATGGGGTCCGGGCCCGGGGTCCGGTGTTCTGTTGGGGGTTGGAAACAATGGTTGCTGGTCGTGTGGTGCGGTTCGACGCCGTACGGGGTTACGGGTTCATCGCTCCGGAGCACGGTGGGGAGGACGTCTTCCTCCACGTCAACGACGTGCGGATTCCGGAGCACCAACTGCGTCCCGGGGTCACCGTGGAGTTCGAGATCGAGGAGGGCGACCGGGGGCTGAAGGCCTCGGGCGTGCGGCTGGCCCAGGGGGCCGGCCCGGTGTCCTCCGCCGGTGCGGGCAGGCAGGCGGACGGCGAGGACCCGCTGTGCGACGTGCTCACCGCCGAGGAGTACCTCCAGGAGGTCACGGAGGTCCTGCTGTCCGCCGCGCCGACGCTGACCGGTGAGCAGATCCTCCAGGCGCGCCGCGGGCTGCTGCAGTTCAGCAAGACCCACGGCTGGTGCGACGGGTGAGCCGGACTCGGTGAGCCGGGCCCCGGTGCGGCCGGGTCAGTACCCGGACGCGAGTCCCGGGTCCCGGGTCCCGGGTCCCGCCGGAGCCGAGCCGCCAGGCGGACGACCGTACGGAGGTCCGCTCCCGCCTCCGGCAGCTCGTGGACGATCCGGCGCACCGCGGCGCGGTACTCCTCCGCCGCGTACCGGGAGTCCGCCAGTACCGGGTACTCCTCCGCAGAGAGCACCAGGCCGATGGCGGTGTCCCACACCCAGGTCGCGTTCGGTGCCGGGGCGGCGTTCGCGGAGTCCTCGGACGCCGCGTGCCACAACCGCCGCGCCACCGTGGTCGCCATGGCGTCGAGCTCCGATGGCCACGGTCCCGGTCGCACCATCAAAAGCTGCATCTGTTCGAGCGGTCGCAGCCCGCTGTCGCCGACCTTGATGCTGCCTCCGTGTCGGCGACGTCCAGGGGCCGCGGTTCGGTGTGGTCCGCCGCGCCCCGGGCCGGCGCGCGGCGCGCAGTTCGCCGGTACCCCCCAACAGGTTCCGCTCAACGCCCGGAGGCACTGCGTCCCGGGCGTCGCTGTGCGTCGACCCACGTCGTCCTTCGGGTAGTTCGCCCGTGTCGGGTGACCAGCACATGACGGACAGAAAACATCAAAGGTGCTCCGGACACCGGTGTGGCGTGTGAGGTCGGGCCGCCGGTCCCCCACAACGGTGAGAAGTCGATATGTGCACCATGTTCGCGAGCGTCCCGTGTCACGGTGGGGCAGTGATGCACAAGAGGAAGGATCCGTTCGACTCCTCCGGTACCTCCGACTCCTCCGGTTCCCCCTCCCGCCACCGGCACTTCAGGGAGACCTCATGCTGCGCGGCATCGATGTGAGTTCGTATCAGTCCTCGTCCTACGACACGGACGGGTTGTCCTTCGCCTTCGTCAAAGCGACGGAGGGCAGTTCGTACGTCAGCCCCAAGCTGTCCGCCCAGACGGAGCGGGCCCGCGGGGCCGGACTGGTCGTCGGCTTCTACCACTTCCTGTGGCCGGGTCACCTGACGGCACAGGCGGAGCACTTCGTCTCCGAGGCACCCGAGCGGCAGGGCGACATCCTCGCCGTCGACTGGGAGGCGACCGGCGAAGGCACCCGCGCGAGCGCCGCGGAGAAGGACGGGTTCATCCGGAAGGTCAAGGAGCTGCGCCCGGAGCACCGGGTGATCCTGTACTGCAACCGGGACTTCTGGCTGAACGTCGACACGACGTCCTACGCGGGCGACGGGCTGTGGATCGCCGACTACGTCACCGCGGGCGAGCCCCGCATCAAGGCGAAGTGGCGCTTCCACCAGTACACCGACGATCCCGTGGACACCAACCTCGCCGACTTCCCCGACCAAACGGCCCTGAAGGAGTGGGCGGGCGGCGCCTGAGAGCCCGGCGGCCGGCCGGCCCGCGCCCCGGCTCAGCGGTCGGTGATGCGCATGTCGAACCAGGTCGTCTTGCCCCGGGGCAGAAGATCGACGCCCCAGCGGTCGGCGAGGGTGTCGACGAGGAAGAGGCCGCGGCCGCTGACGTCCAGTTCCTGGACCGGCATGAGGCAGGGCAGGCTGCGGGACGGGTCACGGACCTCTACGCGGATCCAGCGGGGGCGGCGGCGCAGCCGGAGGCCGAAGACGCGGGCGCCGGTGTGGCGCACCGCGTTGCCGACGAGCTCGGAGACGAGGAGGACGGCGTCCTCGGTGATCGCCGCCCCGAGGCCCCAGTGGCGCAGGACCACGACCTGGGTGAGCCGGCGGGCGGTGGCCGCGGACTCCGGACGGGACGGCAGCGGTACCTCCGCCTGTGACGGATCACCGAACAACTCCAGTACCTTCTGGGCGTGTTCGTCCTCGACCGTCGGCGACCAGCGCGACGCGGTCGCACGTCCGTCTCCCCGCGGCTGTTCCCTGCCATCCAGCCCCGCCATGCCCCCATCATGGACGTCCGGCGGGACGTCCGGGGCCGTTCCGCCGGAATGCGCCCCCCGTACGCCCCCGCCGCAGGGCAGGCCACCGGCATATGCCCCTGACGCCTCGGGAGTACCGGTGACCCGTACGACCTGCGGGAACGGCTCGCTGTGCGGCAATCGACAGGCTCCCTCGACACGGCAGGCTTAAGGGTGCATTAAGGCTCCCATAAACCGCCCCATCGAGGGACTCGGATCAGACATCGTGTCAATTGCAACCCCTCGGAAGGAAGTTCAGAGGAACTTCGCCTTGCCGGGGCCGTCCTCCACGAAGCTGCGCATCCCCCGCTCACGGTCCTCGGTGGCGAACAGGCCCGCGAACCAGTTGCGCTCGACGGCGAGGCCGGTGTCGATGTCGGTCTCCAGACCGGTGTCGACCGCCTCCTTGGCCGCGCGCAGGGCGATCGCAGGACCCTTGGCGAGCTTCGCGGCCCACGCGTGTGCCTGCTCGTAGACCTCGGCGGCGGGCACCACACGGTCCACCAGGCCCAGCGCCAGCGCCTCGTCGGCCTTCACCTGACGGCCCGTGAAGATGAGGTCCTTCGCCCTGGACGGGCCGATCAGCCGGGCCAGGCGCTGAGTGCCGCCGGCCCCCGGGATCAGTCCGAGCAGGATCTCGGGCTGGCCCAGCTTGGCGTTCTCCCCGGCGATACGGAAGTCCGCGCAGAGCGCGAGCTCGCAGCCGCCGCCCAGCGCGTAACCGGTCACCGCCGCCACCACCGGCTTGGGGATGCGGGCCACCGCCGTGAAGGAGTCCTGCAGGGCGCGGGCGCGCAGGACCATCGCGGTGTGGTCCATGGCCTGCATCTCCTTGATGTCCGCGCCCGCCGCGAACACCTTCTCGCCGCCGAAGATCACCACGGCGCGCACGTCCTCGCGGCGCGTGATCTCCTCGGCGAGTTCCTTCAGCCGGTCCTGCGTGGCGACGTCCAGCGCGTTCATGGGCGGGCGGTCCAGGCGCAGCGTGCCGACGCCCTCGGCGACTTCGAGATGTACGGTCATGACAGCAGGTTAACGGCGACTAACGGCAAGGGGGCCAGTGCGGTCGCTCACACTCGGCCGGGGAGCCGGGGGTCGCCCCCGGGCAGACACAGCACGGCGACTAACGGCAAGGGGGCCAGTGCGGTCGCTCACACTCGGCCGGGGAGCCGGGGGTCGCCCCCGGGCAGACACAGCACGGCGACCAACGACTGCGGCCCCGGTGCCGTACCTCACACCGGGGCCGCGTACCTCGTACGTCTCCCGCGGGTCGTGCGGTTACGCCTTCCACTTCTCCCAGGACATGTTCCAGCCGTTGAGGCCGTTGTCCGGGGCGATGGTGGCGTCGTTGGAGTTCTTCACGACGACCACGTCGCCGATCATGGTGTTCTCGAAGAACCAGGCGCCCGGTGCCTTCTTGTCCCAGCCGCCGCGGGTGTCGCGCAGGCCGATGCAGCCGTGGCTGGCGTTGTAGTTGCCGAAGGCGCCGCCGCCCCAGTAGTTGCCGTGGATGAAGGTTCCCGACGTGCTCAGGCGCATGGCGTGCGGGACGTCCTTGATGTCGTACTCGCCGCCGAACCCGACCGTCTCGCCGTTCATGCGGGTGACCTTGAGCCGCTCGCTGACGACCATCCGGCCGTTCCAGGTCTCGGTGCCGGGGGCGCCGGCGGTGATCGGGATCGTCTTGATGACCTTGCCGTCCCGCTCGACCTTCATGGTGTGCTTCTTGGCGTCGACGACGGAGACCTGACTGCGGCCGATGGTGAAGGAGACGGTCTTGGTCTGTTCGCCGTAGACGCCGTCGCGGCCCTCGACGCCGTCGAGGTTGAGGTCGACGGTGACCTTGGTGCCGGGCTTCCAGTACTTCTCCGGCCGGAAGTCGAGGCGGTCGTTGCCGAACCAGTGCCCCTCGACCTCGACGGCCGGCTCGGTCGTGATGCGGATGGCCTTCTCGACGTCCTCGGCCTTGGTGATGCCCCGGGTGAAGCGGAGCGAGAAAGGCATTCCGACGCCGACCTTGGAGCCGTCCTCGGGGGTGAAGGTGCCGACGAAGGTGTTCTTCGGGGTCAGCGTGGTGAAGCTGGAGTCCTCGGCGGCGGTGCGGCCGGCGGAGTCCTTGGCGACCGCGTGCACGGTGTACTTGGTGGAGGCGGCCAGGTGGGTCGACGGCGTCCAGTGGGCGCCGTCGCCGGATATCTCCCCGTCGATCTTCTCCCCGTCCGGGTTCTTGACGACGACCTCGGTCAGCTTGCCCTTGGCCGCGTCGACCTTGAGCGCGCCGCTGGTCTTCACGGACTCGGCACCGTCCTTGGGCGCTATGCCGATGACCGCCTCGGACTGCTTGCTCTGCGCCGCGGTGGAGTCCTTGGGCCTGCCGTCGTCCGAGCCGTCCCCGGAGCCCGAGCCGGCCCCCCCGCCGCCGCACGCCGTGACCGCCAGCACCACCCCGAGTGCCAGCGCGGCGAGCTTCCTGCCGCCACGCCTCCGCGCGTCACTCGACGCCCCCGATATCGGCCCCACGTTCACTTGTTTTCTCCCCTCGGCGGGCCTGGCCCGGCCCGCGCCCCGCACGCCCCACGCGCGCTTGGGCGCATAGTAACCACAGGCCAGGAGGGTTGGAGGCGGCCGGTGTGTCACCGTTCCGTTCCAAACTTCAATGGCCCACGGAGCACAACCGGAGAGCCCTTTCGGCCATCCGCGCGTGAGGGCGTTCGGGGGCGTCGGGGTTCACTCCACGGCGCTGCCCTTCATCCACTTCTCCCAGGACATGTTCCAGCCGCCGAGACCGTTGTCCGGGGCGACCGTCCGGTCCTTGCTGTTGACCACCTCGACGACGTCGCCGACGAGACTACGGTCGAAGAACCAGCCCGCCGGGGTGCCCGCGCCGCCGCCCTTCACATCGCGCAGGCCCACGCACCCGTGGCTGACGTTGGTGTCGCCGAAGACGTCCTCGTCGGCCCAGTAGTTGCCGTGCAGGAAGGTGCCGGAGTCGGTCAGGCGGATGGCGTGCGGGACGTCGGGGATGTCGTACTCGCCCTTGCCGTCGTCGTCGGTGAAGCCGACGGTCGCGCCGTTCATCCGGGTGACCTCGAGCATCTCGGTGATCACCATCTTCCCGTTGTACGTGGGGGTCTTCGGCGCCCCGGCCGTGACCGGCACCGTGGCGAGCACCTCGCCGTCCCGCCGCACCTCCATGGTGTGCCGGGACGCGTCGACCACCGAGACCTGGCCGCGGCCGACGGTGAACGAGAACGTGCGGTGCTGGAGCCCGTAGACGCCGTGCGCGCCCTCGACGTCCCGCAGGTCCAGGTCGACGGTGACCTCGGTGCCGGGCTTCCAGTACTCCTCGGGCCGGAAGTCGAGGCGCTCCTTGCCGAACCAGTGCGGGCGGATGTCGGCGGCCGGGCGGGAGGTGACGCGGACGGCTCGTTCGACCGCCGCGCGGTGGACGATCTCGCGGTTGAACGCCAGGGAGACGATCATCCCCGTGCCGACGACGGAACGGTCCTCCGGGGCGACGTAGCCGATGAAGCGCTGCTCGGGAACGTACGTCGTGAAGGTGGTGCGGCGGGCCGAGCGGCGCCCGTCGTCGTCCAGGGCGACGGCGTCGACCGTGTACTTCGCGGCCAGCGCGAGCCGTTCGTCGTCGGGTTTCCAGCTCTGTCCGTCAGCGGAGATCCGGCCGGGGACCGGGGTCTCCCGCGCGTCCTGGGACCGGACGACCTTCACCGACTCCAGCCGGCCCTCGGACGCCCGCACCCGCAGCACCCGGCCGGGGCGCACCTCCTTGCTCGCGTCGGCGGGCACGACCTTGATCACCTCCTCGGATCCCGGGGGGCCGGACGCCCCCGCGACGGGGCCGTCCGAAGTGCAGCCGACGGCCCCGGCCAACAGTCCTGCCCATGTCACTACGGCGGCCAGTGCGGCCCTCGCGCGCCGTGCGCGCCCTTGTACGTGGCTCACGCGCTGCCCAACGACAGTGCGCGCCCTGGGGAAACGACTATGCGTCCCCTCGAGGAACAGTCATCCCCACCCGGCCGTATCCCCTGCGCCCTGGAGGGACGCGCTCATGTCCCGGCGGCACCCTCGCGTTGCCCCGGCGGGACGCGCGTGTGCCCCCGGAGGGACACGCGTGCGCGCCCTCGCCCCGGGGCGACGCAAGGGTGCGCCCCGGAGAACGTCAGGGTGCACCCCGAGGACACGTGAGTGCGAGGCATGCTCTGGGCAGAACTGAGGGGAGGACGACACGCCGGGGAGCCGCGGCCGGAGCCGAGGAACGCCCAGGGGACTGGGCGGCCGCACTCTCCTGCCCGCCGTCGTCCCATGATGAGCCGCGGGAGGCTGACAGGTGTCCAGCGCAGCCGGGCAGGAGGCGGTGGCCGGGCAGGAGGCGGTGGCCGGGCAGGAGGCGGTGGCCGGGCGGGAGGCGGTGGCCGGGAACCGGGTCGCCGGCGACGGGCGCCCGGCCGTCGCCGTGAACGGCGTGCGGGCGGCTACGCCCTTGCCGGCGACGGTGCCGGTGCGGCCCGGCCCGGCCGTCCCCCTGGGCGCCCACTTCCACACCGGCCCGGACGGGGCGGCGGGGACCGGCTTCGCTCTGTGGGCGGGGGGCGCCGAGGGCGTCGAGCTGTGCCTGTTCGACGAGCTCGGCGGGGAGAGCCGCGCCCGGCTCACCGAACTGACGGAGGGGGTCTGGCACGGCTTCGTGCCGGGCGTCCTGCCCGGCACGCGCTACGGCTACCGGGTGCACGGCCGCTGGGATCCGTGGACCGGCGCCCGCTGGAACCCGGCGAAGCTGCTGCTCGACCCGTACGCCCGCGCGGTGGACGGCGACTACGGCACGTCCGGCCTGCCGCCCCAGGTGTACGGGCATGTCCGGGACTGGCCGGAGCAGCATGTCGCGGACACTGTGCGCGACGACCGGGACTCCGCCCCGTACGTGCCGAAGGGCGTCGTCGTCCACGATGACGACGACCGGGCCGACGACCGCCGGCCCGGGACGCCGTGGGCGGACACGGTCCTGTACGAACTCCATGTCAAGGGCTTCACGCAGCGGCATCCCGGCATCCCCGGGGAACTGCGCGGCACGTACGCCGGGCTGGCTCATCCTGCCGCGATCGAGCATCTGGTGCGGCTCGGGGTGACGGCCGTGGAACTGCTGCCGGTGCACCAGTTCGCCCACGAGGACCATCTGCTGCGGCGGGGGCTGCGCAACCACTGGGGCTACAACTCCGTCGGCTGGTTCGCCCCGCACGCAGGCTACGCGTCCTCCGGGACGGGCGGGCAGCAGGTCGGCGAGTTCAAGCGAATGGTGCGCGCGCTGCACGCGGCGGGCATCGAGGTCGTCCTCGACGTGGTGTACAACCACACCGCCGAGGCGAACGAACTGGGCCCCACCCTGTCCCTGAAGGGCATCGACAACCGCAGCCACTACCGGCTCCGGGCCGACGCCCGCCGGTACGCCGACTACACCGGCTGCGGCAACACCCTGGACGTCGTCCAGCCGCAGGTGCTGCGCCTGATCACGGACTCGCTGCGCTACTGGGTGACCGAGATGGGCGTCGACGGCTTCCGCTTCGATCTGGCGGCGGCGCTGGCCCGCACCGCGGACGGGGACGACGTCGACATGCGCGCCCCCTTCCTCTCGGTGATCGCCCAGGACCCGGTGCTGCGCGGGGTGAAACTGATCGCCGAGCCGTGGGACGTGGGCCCCGGCGGCTACCGGGTGGGGGCGTTCCCGCCGCTGTGGTCGGAGTGGAACGACCGGTACCGCGACGCCGTACGGGACTTCTGGCGGCCCGAGGACGCGGATCTGCGGGAGATCGGCTACCGGCTCTCCGGTTCCAGTGACCTCTACGACTGGGGCGGGCGGCGCCCGTACGCCTCGGTCAACTTCGTCACCGCGCACGACGGATTCACCCTGCGCGACCTCGTGTCGTACGAGCGCAAGCACAACGAGGCCAACGGCGAGGGCAACCGGGACGGCACGGATGACAACCGCTCCTGGAACTGCGGCGCCGAGGGCGAGACCGGCGACCCGGACGTCCTGGCCCTGCGACGGCGGCAGCTGCGCAACCTGCTGACCACGCTGCTGCTGTCCACGGGTGTGCCGATGCTGGTCGCCGGGGACGAGATGGGGCGCACCCAGCGCGGCAACAACAACGCCTACTGCCAGGACAACGAGACCGGCTGGGTGGACTGGGAACTGCTGGACCGGCCGGGCTGGCGGGCGCTGTTCGACCTCACGTCCCGGCTGATCGCCCTGCGCCGCCGCCATCCGGTGCTGCGCCGCCGGACCTTCTACTCCGGGCGCGCCCACCGAACCGACGGACTGCGCGACCTGGCCTGGTTCACCGCGCGGGGCACCGAGATGACCGAGGAGGACTGGTACGCGCCCACCGCCACCCTCAGCATGTACCTCTCCGGCCGGGACATCCCGGAGCGGGACGAGCACGGGGAACCCGTCCTCGACGACAGCTTCCTCGCGATCCTCCACGCCGGTGACGAACCGACGGACGTCCTCCTCCCGGGCCCGCCGTGGGCCCGGCACTACGAGGTGGTCGTCGACACCGGCCGGGAGGACCAGGAGTGCCCGCCGGCCACGACCCACCCGGCGGACACGACGATCACGGTTGCGGGGCGGACGGTGCTGCTGCTGCGGGCCGTCGGCTGACGTGAGGCGGCTCCGGGCCGGCGCCGGCCCGTCGCTCAGCCGGCGTCCGGCCCGCCGAGGATGCCGCGCTCGTAGGCGACCGCCACGGCCGCGGCCCGGTCCCTGACGCCGAGTTTGGCGTACAGATGGGTCAGGTGGGTCTTCACGGTCGCCTCGCTGATGAAGAGTTCGCGGGCGGTCTCACGGTTGGAGGTGCCCCTGGCGACCAGGGCGAGGACCTCACGTTCCCGCGCGGACAGGGGCGCGGACCGCGATTCGGCGGCGGGGGCGCGGACCGCGGAGACCAGGCGGGAGGCCACCGCCGGGGAGAGGACCGTACGGCCCTCGGCGGCCGCCCGTACGGCCGCGAACAGTTCCTCGCGGGGCGCGTCCTTCAGCAGGTAGCCGGTCGCGCCCGCCTCGATCGCGGGCAGGGTGTCGGAGTCGGTGTCGTAGGTGGTGAGGACGAGCACCTTGGCCCGCGCGCCCCGGCGGGACAGTTCCCGGATGGCGTCCACACCCGAACCGCCCGGCATGCGCAGGTCCATGAGGACGACGTCCGGGTCGAGGGCGGCGGCCCGCTCCAGCGCCTCGACGCCGTCCGCCGCCTCGCCGAGGACGCGGAAGCCGGGCACGGACTCGAACATGCCGCGCAGGCCGTCCCGTACAACGGGATGGTCGTCGACGATGAGGAGGGAGATGGCCGGGTCGTCAGTCATGGCGCACCAACGGTACGCGAGCCGAGACCGCCGTCCCGTGTCCGGGTTCGGACTCCACGGTAAGGGAGCCCGCGATGCGTTCCGCGCGGGCGCGCATGCCGTCGAGGCCGAAGCCGCCGCTGCCGGTGCGGGCGGGGCGCACGCGCGGGTCGAAGCCGCGGCCGTCGTCGCGGATGTCGAGGGTGACCTCGTCGCCGATGTAGGAGAGCGTGACGCCGACCCGGGTGGCCGCGGCGTGCCGGGAGGCGTTGGACAGGGCCTCCTGGGCGATCCGCAGCAGCGTCGCCGCGACCTCCTCGTGCAGGGGTTCGGCTGTGCCGGTGACGGTGCAGCCGGCGCGGGCGCCGGTGCGTTCGCCCCATTCGGCGACCGTCTTCTCCAGGGCCTGCGGCAGCCCGTCCCCGTCGAGGGCGACCGGGGCGAGGTTGTGCACGGAGCGGCGGGCCTCGCCGAGGCTCTCGCGGGCCAGGTCGGTGGCCCGCCCCGCGTGGACGCGGACCAGGTCGGGGTTGCTCGTGCCCGCCACCACCTGGAGCTGGGCGATGATGCCGGTGAGGCCCTGGGCGAGGGTGTCGTGGATCTCGACGGCCAGCCGCCGCCGTTCGTCGGCGACACCCGCCTCCCGTGCCTGGACGAGGAGTTGGGTGTGCAGGGCGGCGTTCTCGTCGAGGGCCTGCTGCAACGC
Source organism: Streptomyces sp. NPDC005774 (assembly GCF_042871645.1). Lineage (NCBI taxonomy): Bacteria > Bacillati > Actinomycetota > Actinomycetes > Kitasatosporales > Streptomycetaceae > Streptomyces > Streptomyces sp. NPDC005774. The sequence continues at coordinate 219,583 of NZ_JBIAIV010000007.1, forward strand.
GGCGTTGGTGCGCTCCAGTTCGGCGATGGTCTCGGCCTGCGTCCGGGCGCGCTCCTCCTCCAGTTCGCCGAAGTGGGCGAAGAGAGCCACCAGCAGGGCGTTGACCAAGAGGATCGCGCCGAAGAGCGCCCAGCCCAGGCTGTCGCCCGGGGGCAGTCCGCCCGCCTGCGAGCCCGCCAGTGTCACCGCGGTGGCGATCAGGCCGGGCTTGACCAGATGCCTGGGGAGTTGGTGGGCGACGCCGAAGTAGCCGATGACCGCGGAGAAGGCGAACAGCGGGTTCGTCCAGGTGAGCGCGAACCCGACGGCCCAGCGGGCGGCGTAGTAGCAGGCGCTCTCGGTGGTCGGTCCGGGACGTCTGCGCTCCGCCCTGCCCCAGGCCAGTTGGAGGACGACGGCCACGACGACCAGCACACCGCTCAGCCGGCGCTCGCCGTCCGTCATGCCGATCGCGTCGGCGGCCGACAGCGAGAGGGCGGTGCCGACGGCGAGCAGGAGGTACGGCCCCCAGCGGTGGAACACCGCCCACCGCCGCTCGACCACGCCGTCCGCCGCCGTGCCGTCCACCACCATGCCGTCATTCTCGTACGTGCTCGCCCCGGCGCCGGCCTGCGCACTCGCCGGCCCGGTCTCCTCTGTGCCCACCCGCGCGCTCACTCCCAGCGGAACCAGCGCGCGGCGGCGGCCGTCAGCAGCACCGTCCAGGCCGCCAGGACGGCCAGGTGGAGCCGGCCGGGCCAGTCACCGGCGGCGGCCTGGTTCAGGGCTTCGGCGGCGGCGCCGAACGGGGTCCAGCCGACGATGCCGGCGAGCAGGTCCGGCATGGCCTGCACCGGCAGCCACACACCCGCGCAGAACATCGCCGGGAACAGCGCGGCGGAGCCCACCGCTCCCGCGATCTTCGCCGTGCGGGACAGCGCGGAGAGCACGGCGCCCAGGGCTAGGGCGGCGGCCACGGCCAGGAGCAGTGCGAGGAGGTAGCCGAAGGGCTGACGCGGCAGCGGTACGCCGAAGGCGATCCGGCCGACGGCGAGCGAGAGCAGCGCCGAGAGCAGGGCGGCCCCGCCGTACACCAGCATCTGCGCGCCGAGCAGCGCGGTGGCCCGTACGGGGGTGGTGGCCATCCGGCGCAGGATGCCGTGCTCGCGGTAGGCGGTGAGGGTCTGCGGCATGCCCTGCACCCCGCCGACGATCAGGCCGAGCAGCACGGCGACCGGGACGTACGCGTCCACCGGGCGCAGTCCGCCGAAGGACGGGTCGGCCTCGCGGAAGGAGGGGACGGAGCCGAGGATCGCCAGCAGGAGGGTGGGGAACAGCAGGATCCAGAAGATTCCGCCGGGTTCACGGCGGAAGAGGCGGATCTCGGTCCGCAGGACGGCGGCGTTCAGGACGGCGGCGCGGGGGACGGGGCTGGTCACGCCGGTACCTCCTCGGTGGTGTCGGGGCGGTCGGTGGTGTTCGCCCGCTCGGTCGCGCCCGTCGGGCCGGCCCCGCCGTTCTCCTCCGTCAGGTCCAGGAACGCGTCGTCCAGGGTGGCGTCGGTGACCCGGAGCTGGTGGGCGGTGACGCGGGTGCGGGCGAGGAGGGTGATGACGGCGTTGACGGTCTCGTCCGTGCCGGACAGGGTGACGCGGCCGTCCCGGTGCTCGATCGAGACGAGGGCGGGCAGGCCGTTCAGGTCGCGGTCGTCCAGGGGGGCGGAGGGCGTGAAGCTGATGACGGTGGCGCCCGCCGAGCGGCGGATCAGACCGGCCGGGGTGTCCAGGGCGGCCACCCGGCCCTTGTCGATCACCGCGATCCGGTCGCAGAGCCGCTGGGCCTCCTCCATGAAGTGGGTGACGAGCAGAACGGTGACGCCGTTCGCGCGGATGTCCTCGATGAGTTCCCAGGTGTCGCGGCGGGCGCGCGGGTCCAGTCCGGTGGTGAGTTCGTCGAGGACGACGATCCGGGGGTCGCCGATGAGGGCGAGCGCGATCGACAGGCGCTGCTTCTGCCCGCCGGAGAGCTTGCCGAAGCGGCTGTCCAGGTGCGGGGCGAGCCCGAGACGTTCGGCCAGGGGCCGCCAGTCGGCGGGACGCGGGTAGAACGCGGCGTACAGCTCGAGGGCCTCGCGGACGGTGAGCTTGGCCTGGAGTTCGCTCCGCTGGAGCTGGGCGCCGAGAACCTGGGCGACCCGTTCGTGGTCGGCGACCGGGTCGAGGCCGGTGACGCGGACCCGGCCGGAGTCGGGGACGCGCAGGCCCTCGACGCATTCGACGGTGGTCGTCTTGCCGGCGCCGTTGGGGCCGAGGACGCCGAAGATCTCGCCCTCCTCGACGGCGAAGGAGACACCGTCCACGACGGGCCGCCCCCCGTAGGACTTGCGCAGGTCGGTGACTTCGATGACAGGCATGGCACCAAGCCTCCCGGGGGCGGGGTGCCCGCACATCGGCCGTCGCGCTCGACACCGCATCAACCGATCGGCCGATGGAGTGGTACGACTTCGGGGGAGAGGGGCACGGCGCAGGTCGCGTGCGGGCCCGTTGACGGGGTCGGACGTCGGTCGTAGGTCCTGCGGACCAGCGGAGTCCGGCCAAAACTCGGTGGGCAGTGTCAGTGGCGATCCGTAGGCTCGCTGCTGATGGCCACCACACTCCTACCCGCGCCCCCGTCCCCGCCCCTCGAACCGCGCGAAGCGTCCTCCACAGTCCGCACGTTGCTGCGTCTGTGGCCGTACGTGCGGCCCGTACGGGCACGGTTGCTGACCGCCGCCGTCGTCGCGATCCTCGCCTCGTGCATCGGCCTGGTCATCCCACTGGTCCTGAAGTGGATGGTGGACGGCCCCATCGCCGGCCGGGACCCGGCGGGTGTGTGGCTCGGCGCGCTGTACCTGCTGCTGCTCGGGCTCGCGGAGGCGCTGCTGTTCGGGCTCCGGCGGTGGCTGGTGGCGCGTCCGCTGGCGGGTGTCGAGGCGGGAATGCGGGCGGGTCTCTACCGGCATCTGCAGCGGCTGCCGGTGGCGTTCCACGACCGGTGGCCATCGGGGCAGTTGCTGTCCCGGGGGACCACGGATCTGATGCTGCTGCGGATGTTCCTGGCCTTCCCGTTGACGTTTCTGCTGGTCAACGGGGTGACGATCCTTGTCGGCGTGATCATCATGCTGGTCCAGGACCGGTCTCTGGGACTGGTGGTCCTGGTTCCCGCCGTGCCGGTGATGGTCACCTGCCTGCTCTTCGAGAAGCGGTACTCCAGGGCGTCGCGGCTCGGGCAGGACCAGGTCGGCGATCTGACGACGGTCGTCGAGGAGAGCGTGCTCGGCATCCGCGTCATCAAGGGGTTCGGACGGCACCGCAGCCAGGCGCGGGCGTTCCGGAAGCTGTCCGAGGATCTGCGCGGGACGGAGCTGCGCAAGGCCCGGCTGCTGGGCGCCATCATGAGCGTCATCGTGACGCTCCCTGAGCTGGCCATCGGCGCGACACTGGTGCTGGGGACCGTACGGGTGGCCGACGGGGACCTGTCCGCGGGCACTTTGGTGGCGTTCCTGACGACGGCCCTGGCGCTGCGCTGGCCCGTGGACTCGATCGGCTTCCTGCTGGCGATGAGCCAGGAGGCGGCGACCGCGACCGAGCGGTACTTCGAGGTGATGGACGCCGAGGAGGAGCAGCCGGGCCCCGACGGCGCATCGACGCCGGCCGCCCCCGCGGGCGGCGACGGGCTGCGCTTCCACGACGTCACCTTCCGCTATCCCGACGCCCCTTCCGGGTCCCTGCCCGTCCTGGACCGCGTCGACCTGCACATCCGGCCTGGTGAGTCGATGGCCCTGGTCGGCGCGACCGGCAGCGGCAAGACCACGCTCACCGCCCTGGTCCCCCGGCTGCACGAGGCGACCTCGGGGCGGATCACCCTGGACGGCACGGACATCACCGCGCTCTCCCGCGAGGAGCTGCGGCGCAGGGTCTCCGTCGCCTTCGAGGAGCCCACCCTGTTCTCGGCCGCGGTCGGGGAGAACGTGCTGATGGGCGCGGGGGCCAGGGCCGGGAGGGCCGAGTTGGAGCGGGCGCTGGGCGTGGCGCAGGCCGGCTTCGTGAACGCGTTGCCGCAGGGCGCCGACACCCAGGTCGGCGAGCAGGGGCTCAGCCTCTCCGGCGGGCAGCGGCAGCGTCTCGCGCTGGCCCGCGCGGTGGTCGGGCGGCCCGACTTCCTTGTGCTGGACGATCCGCTGTCCGCGCTCGACGTGCACACGGAGGCCGCGGTCGAGGCCGCCCTGCGCCGGGTGCTCGCCGACACCACGGCCCTGATCGTGGCGCACCGCCCGTCCACGGTCCTGCTGGCCGACCGCGTCGCCCTCCTCTCCGGCGGCCGGATCACGGCGGTCGGCACCCACCACGAACTGCTGCGCACCAACGCCGAGTACGCCCACCTCATGGCCGGCGACCCGGTGGCGGAGCAGTCGGACCAGGCGGAACAGGAGAACCAGCGATGACGGCGGCTCCCACCGCACCCACCCGCGACGAGGACGACAAGGACGGCAGGGACGACGAGCCACGGACCCCGGAGGCCGGCGACCCCTTCGACCGGGACGTCCTGCCCACTCCCCCGGATGCCAGCGGCGTCCTGCTGCGCTCCCTGCTGGCGCCGATGCCCGGCCGGGTCGCCCTGACGGCGCTTCTGCTGCTGCTCCAGCAGGCGGCGGTGCAGGCGGGCCCGCTGCTGGTGGCGTACGCGATCGACCGGGGCGTACCCGCGTTCCGGTCCGCCGACCACGGGCCGCTGATCGCGGTGGCGGTGGGCTATCTGCTGTGCGCGGCGTCGGGCGGCGTGCTGCAGTACGCGTTCATCGCCACCGCCGCCCGGGTCAGTCAGGACGTGCTGCTGGATCTGCGCGGCCGGATCTTCCGGCACGCGCAGGCGCTCAGCGTCGACTTCCACGAGCGCTACACCTCGGGCCGGCTCATCTCCCGCTCCACCACGGACGTCGAGTCGCTGCGGGAGCTGCTGGAGGAGGGCCTGCAGGAACTGGTGACGGTCATCGTGTCCTGCGTCTACATCGCGGTGCTGCTGCTCTGGCTGGACCTCGGGCTCGGCGCGGTGGCGGTGGCGTCCTTCGTCCCGCTGTACGCACTCGTACGGTCGTACCGGCGGCGGGTCTCCGAGGTGTACCGGCTGCGGTCCACGGCGATCGCCTCGGTGATCGTGAAGTTCGTCGAGACGATGAACGGTATCCGCGCGGTGCGCGCCTTCCGCCGCGAGTCCGTCAACGACGCCGCGTTCCGGGAGCTGAACCGGCGGCACGAGCGGACCAACGGCGACGCGCTGCTGGAGATGGCCCGCTATGTCGTCGGCTCGCGGGTGACCGCCAACACGACGGTCGCGCTGGCCGTGCTGTGGGGCGCCTACCGGGTGGCGGACGGGACGCTCGCGCTCGGTGTGCTGGCGGCTGCGGTGCTGTATCTGCGACGCCTGTACGACCCGATCGACCGGCTGGGCATGTTCCTCAACGCGTACCAGTCGGCGGCGGCCTCGCTGGAGAAGATCGCCGGTCTGCTGGCCCAGGTCCCGTCCGTGCCGGAGCCGGTGTCCCCCCGTGAGCTGCCCGGGCGGCGGTCGGAGCATCCGGGGCGCGAGGTCGCCTTCGAGGGGGTCCGGTTCGCGTACCGCACCGGTGGCGAGGTACTGCCCCGTTTCGACCTGACGCTCCCCGCCGGGCAGACCGTCGCGGTGGTCGGCTCGACCGGGGCGGGCAAGTCGACGCTGGCGAAGCTGCTCGCCCGCTTCTACGACCCCACCGACGGCCGGGTCCTGCTCGACGGCGTCGACCTGCGTGACCTGCCGGGGCCCGAACTGCGGCGCGGGGTGGTCATGGTGACGCAGGAGGCGTTCCTGTTCTCCGGCACGGTCGCCGAGAACATCGCCCTCGGCCGTCCGGAGGCCGGCCGCGTGGAGATCGAGCAGGCGGCGAAGGAGATCGGCGCGCACGATTTCATCAGTGCCCTCCCGGACGGCTACGACACCGACGTACGCAAGCGGGGCGGCCGCATCTCGGCCGGTCAGCGCCAGCTCGTGGCGTTCGCGAGGGCGTTGCTCGCCGATCCCGCCGTGCTGATCCTGGACGAGGCGACCAGTTCGCTGGACGTCCCCGGGGAGCGGGCGGTGCAGCGCGCGATGGCGACGGTGCTGCGGGGCCGTACGGCGGTGGTGATCGCCCACCGCCTGTCCACCGTGGAGATCGCGGACCGCGTCCTGGTGATGGAACACGGCCGGATCGTGGAGGACGGCACTCCGGCCGAACTCGTCGCGGGCACGGGCCGCTTCGCGGACCTGCACCGGGCGTGGCGGGACAGTCTGGCGTAGGCGCGGCAGCGCGGAGGGGGATGAGTGGATGATCGACGCGTACGGGGACCCCGGCACGCCCGACGGCCGGGGCGGAGCCCGCTATCTGTGGTGGCTGGTCCTGCGGCAGCCGGGCCGGTGTGCGGCGGGGGCGGTGTTCGGCAGCGTGTGGATGGTGCTGCTGGCGGCGACGCCGTATCTGATGTCCCGGGCGGTGGACGAGGGACTCGAACCGGGTGACATGGGGGCCCTGGCTCTCTGGACGGGGGCCCTGTTCGCGGTGAACGGGGTCAACTCCTGGCTCAGCATCATGCGGCACCGCACGATGACCCGGGTGCGGATGGACGCCCACTTCCGCACGGTGAAGGTGGTCGTCGGGCAGACGGTGCGGCTCGGTGCCTCGCTGTCGCGCGCCACCGGGGCCGGAGAGGTCGTCACCATCGGGGTCGGTGACGTGCAGATGATCAGCCAGTCGCTCACCGCCGTCGGGCCCGGGGTGGGCGCGGTCGTGGCCTATGGGGCGGTGGCCGGACTGCTGCTGTCGGTGTCGCCGCTGCTGGCGCTGGTCGTGCTGCTCGGGGTGCCGGTGATCGCCCTCGTGGTGGGGCCGTTGGCGGGGCGGTTGCAGGGGACGGAGACGGAGTACCGGGAGCGGCAGGGCGTGCTGACCGCGCGGATCGGGGATCTGGCGGGCGGTCTGCGGGTGCTGAGCGGGCTCGGCGGCAAGGGCCTGATGGCGGAGGCGTTCCGGCGGGACTCGCAGCGGTTGAGCGAACAGGGCTACCGGGTCGGTGCGGTGACCAGCTGGATGCAGGCGCTCGGCGTCGGCCTGCCGACGCTGTTTCTGGCGGGGGTGACCTGGATCGCCGCCCGGCTGGCCGCCCAGGGGCAGATCAGCGTGGGCGAGCTGGTGTCGGTGTACGGCTATGTGGCCGTGCTGGTGTGGCCGGTGATGTTCCTGATCGAGTGCGGCTACCAGCTGAGCCGGGGTGTGGTGGCCGCCCGGCGGGTGACGGCGTTCCTCCGGCTGGAACCGCCGGCCGACACCGGCGAGGCCGCCGCGCCCGCCGAACCGTCGGTGCTGTACGACCCCGAGTCCGGGGCGCGGGTGCTGCCGGGCCGGCTGACCGCGCTCACCGCGGCGCGCCCGGCCGACGCGGTCGGCGTGGTGGACCGGCTCGGCCGGTATGTGCCGTCGTCGGCCACCTGGGGCGGGCGGCGGCTGGACGCGATCGCGCTCGCCGAGGTCCGGGAACGGATTCTGGTCGCCGACCACGAGGCCGATCTGTTCGCCGGCCCGCTGCGTGAGGTGGTGGCCGGCCGCCGTGCGGCGCAGGACGCGGACGTCCTGCGCGCCCTGCACGCGGCCGCCGCCGACGACATCGTGCGGGGCCTGCCCGACGGTCTGGGCTCGGCGGTGTCCGCCCAGGGCCGCAGTCTCTCCGGAGGGCAGCGGCAACGCGTCCGGCTGGCCCGTGCGTTGCTGTCCGACCCCGAGGTGCTGCTGGCCGTCGAGCCCACCTCGGCGCTCGACGCGCACACCGAGGCCGCGGTCGCCGAAGGGCTGCGCGCGGAGCGCCGGGGCCGTACGACGGTGGTGACGTCCACTTCGCCGCTGATGCTGGACCGCGTCGACCAGGTGCACTTCCTGGTGGACGGCAAGGTGGCCGCCACCGGCAGCCACCGCGAACTCCTCGACCGTGAGCCCGGATACCGGGCGTTGATGGCCAGGGACACCGCCGGGGAATCAGCCGGGGAATCGGCCGGGGAATCGGCCTGGCGATCCGCCGAGGAAACCGGTGAGGAGGTCGTGCGGTGAGCCGAGGACGACTGCCGGTCGCCGAGCCCGCCGAGGTGCGCCGGGCGGCCGTGGAGCTGGTGAGGGCGGACGGACGGGCCTTCGCCGCGGTGCTGGCCCTGAACGCGCTGGCCGCGCTGGCGGGGCTGACCGGACCGTGGCTGCTGGGGCGGATCATCGACGGGGTGCGCGACGGGGGCGGTGTGAGCGTGGTGGACCGGCTGGCGCCGGTCATCCTGCTGTGCGCGGTCGGGCAGTTGCTGCTGGCCCGCTGGGCCCGTTACGTGGGGCACCGCTTCGGGGAGCGGACGCTGGCGCGGGTCCGGGAGGGCTTCGTGGACCGGGCGCTGGCGCTGCCCTCGTCGGTGGTGGAGCGGGCCGGCACCGGGGATCTGACGGCGCGGGGCACGGCCGATGTGACTGCCGTGGGCACCACCCTGCGCGACGCCGGGCCGTCGCTGCTGGTCAACGGGGTGCAGTCGGTGTTCGTCATGGCGGCGGTCTTCCTGGTGGACCCCTTGCTGGGCGCCCTTGGCGTGCTGGGACTTGCCCCGATCGGGTTTGTGCTGCGCTGGTATCTGCGCCGGGCCCGCGCCGGATACCTCGCCGAGGGAGCGGCCGTCTCGGATGTGGCGGAGATCGTCGCGGCGACGGCGGCGGGGGCGCGCACGGTGGAGGCGTTCGGGCTCCGGCAGCAGCGGGTCCGGGCGAGCCGGGAGGCGCTGGAGACCACCCGGCGAGCCCGGTTCCACACCCTGTTCCTGCGGACGGTGTTCTTCCCGGTGGTGGAGGTCTCGTACGCCGTCCCGGTGGCCGGCGTACTCCTGATCGGCGGGGCGCTGCACGGACGGGGCGCGGTGAGCCTGGGCGCGGTGGTGAGCGCCGCCCTGTATCTGCTGCAGTTGAGCGGACCACTGGACGAGGTGCTGATGCGGATCGAGCAACTGCAGAGCAGTGGTGCCTCGTTCGCCCGGGTGGAGGGGTTGGCAAGGGTGCTGCCCGTGGCGGGGCGCGGCGGTGTTCCGGATCCGGCCGGTGACCGCATCGACGTGACCGGTGTGCGCTACGCCTACGACGGGGGCGCCGAGGTGCTGCACGGGGTCGATCTGACGGTGCGGCCGGGTGAGCGGCTGGCCGTGGTGGGGCCGTCCGGCGCGGGCAAGACCACGCTGAGCCGGCTCCTCGCGGGCGTGGACGCGCCGACCGCCGGGACGGTGACGGTGGGCGGAGCGCCCGTGGCCCGGCTGGACCCGGATCTGCTGCGCCGGCAGGTCGTGCTGGTCACTCAGGAGCACCACGTGTTCCTCGGTTCGGTGCGCGACAATCTGCGCATCGCCGAACCGGGCGCGGGGGACGGCGAGTTGTGGGCCGCGCTGACCGTGGTGGGCGCCGACACATGGGTGCGGGAGCTGCCGGAGGGTCTGGACACCGGGCTGGGGCAGGGCGGTTGTGTCCCGGACGGCTCCCAGGCCCAGCAACTGGCTCTGGCCCGGGTGGTGCTGGCGGATCCGCACACGCTGATCCTCGACGAGGCGACCGCCCTTCTCGACCCGACGACCGCACGCCACACCGAGCGCGCGCTGGCCGCCGTCCTCGCGGGACGCACCGTCATCGCGATCGCGCACCGGCTGCACACCGCGCACGACGCGGACCGCGTGGCGGTGATGGAGGACGGCTGGCTGACCGAACTCGGCACACACGAGACCCTGGTGGCGGCGGACGGGGCGTACGCGGCGCTCTGGCACTCGTGGCACGGGGACCGGCCGGACCGACCGTAGCCCGGCGGCCGGCGGTGGGGCGGTGGGGCGGCCGACAGCCGGCGGTGGGGCGGTACACCTCCTCGCCCGCGCCGGCGGGGTCGTCACCCACTGGGGAGCCCGGTCCTGACCTGCGGGATCGGCGCGTACTGGGCCCCGGCCGACGGGCAGGACACCCCGTCCCTGTTCCGCGGCGGGCTGTTCCTCCACGCCCTGGCCGCCGCCCTGCCCATCGGCTGCCCCGCGCACGCACCGCACAGCCCGCCGGGCCGGGGGCCGGCCACCCCGTGCCGCACCGGCTCGGACGTCTTTCGTGCAGCCTCCGCCTGTGGCACTGGCCGGTCCACCTGCTGCTCGACGAGGGCCGTCTCGGCCTGGCGGGCCCGCCCCGTACGGCCGTCGTTCTCGCCATGTCCGTCATGGCGGCCTGGCTCACCAAGGTCCTGGTGGAGGATCCGGTCCGGTTCCGGGCCCGCTGGGCCGCCGGCCGTGCCGGCGCGCTCGCGGTCCTCGCCACGTTCGTCGCGCCGGCGGTCCTTTGGCCCTCGTCCCCGAGCCGCGGACCGAAGAGGGATCCGTCGATGTCACGCGCCTCCTGTCCGCCGGCGGTTGATGCCTGCGCCGCGCCCCCGGCCCACCCCGCGCGCCCCACGCCCCGCACACCAACCCGTTCGTATACCGAACCCGGACTCCCGCACAACGAACGGTTTCCGGCCAAATTTCTGACGCGCTCCTGACAGAAACCGCAGTCACCTGCCACTCTTCCCACGGCCCTCGCGCGGCAACCCCACAGCGCCACCGAACCGTCGTGCCCCGGCCATCGCTCCAGCACAACAGCACGTGGTACCGCGTACCGCCCTGTTCTGCCCGGCCGGCTCACCAGCCGGCCGGTCTCCCCTGGCCGCACAACCCGCGGCCGTGCAGAAGGAGTCAGTGTTGAGAAGCAGCTTCTCCCACAGACACACCCCCCACGCCACCCCCCGCGCCATGCGCCGCCGCACCGCCGCGGTCGCCCTGGCCGGGGTCGCCGCCCTGGTCGCCACGGCCGTGCAGGCCGGCAGCGCCACCGCGGCCCCGGACTCCGCGCCGGCCGCCGCACAGGCGAAGCCCGCCGCGGAGTCGGTCCGGCTCACCCCCGCCCAGCGCGCCGAGCTGATCCGCGAGGCGAACGCCACCAAGGCGGACACCGCCGAGGACCTCGGCCTGGGCGCCAAGGAGAAACTCGTCGTCCGTGACGTCCTCAAGGACCGTGACGGCACCGTCCACGTCCGCTACGAGCGCACCTACGACGGCCTGCCCGTCCTCGGCGGCGACCTCGTCGTGCAGGGCGGGAAGCCCGGCGAGACCGAGTCGGTCGTCAAGGCCACCCGGGCCGCGGTGAAGCCCGCCACGACCACCGCCAAGGTGTCCACCGCCAAGGCCGAGCAGCAGGCCCTGTCCGCCGCGAAGGCCGAGGACGCCCAGAGCCCCGACGTGGACATCGCCCCGCGCAAGGTGATCTGGGCGGCGAGCGGCACCCCCACGGTGGCGTACGAGACGGTCGTCGGCGGACTCCAGCACGACGGCACCCCCCAGGAACTGCACGTCGTCACCGACGCCACCACGGGCGAGAAGCTGTACGAGTGGCAGGCCGTCCAGAACGCGACCGGCCACACCGTCTACAGCGGCACCGTCGACCTGACCTCCACCCAGTCCGGGTCGACGTACAACCTCACCGACGGCGCGCGCGGCGGGCACAAGACGTACAACCTGAACCGCGGCACCTCCGGCACCGGCACCCTGTTCTCCGGCTCCGACGACGTCTGGGGCAACGGCAGCCCGTCCAACCTGGAGTCGGCCGCCGCCGACGCCCACTACGGGGCCGCGCTGACCTGGGACTACTACAAGAACGTGCACGGCCGCAGCGGCATCCGCGGCAACGGCGTGGGCGCCTACTCCCGGGTCCACTACGGCAACAACTACGTCAACGCCTTCTGGTCGGACAGCTGCTTCTGCATGACCTACGGCGACGGCTCGGGCAACGCCAACCCGCTGACCTCGATCGACGTCGCCGCGCACGAGATGACCCACGGTCTCACCTCGAACACCGCGGGCCTCGTCTACAGCGGCGAGTCCGGCGGCCTCAACGAGGCCACCAGCGACATCTTCGGCGCGACGGTCGAGTTCTACGCGAACAACTCCTCCGACGTCGGTGACTACCTCATCGGCGAGGAGATAAACATCAACGGCAACGGGACCCCGTTGCGCTACATGGACAAGCCGAGCAAGGACGGCGCGTCCAAGGACGCCTGGTACTCCGGGATCGGCTCGATCGACGTGCACTACTCCTCGGGCCCCGCGAACCACTTCTTCTACCTGCTGAGCGAGGGCAGCGGCACCAAGACCATCAACGGCGTCAGCTACAACTCGCCCACCTCGGACGGCCTGCCGGTCACCGGCATCGGCCGCGCCAAGGCGGAGAAGATCTGGTTCCGCGCGCTGACCACCAAGTTCACCTCGACCACCAACTACGCGGGCGCCCGCACCGGCACCCTCGCGGCCACCGGCGAGCTGTACGGCACGGACAGCCCCGAGTACAAGGCGGTGCAGGACGCCTGGGCCGGCATCAACGTCGGCGCACGCTCCGGCGGCGGCGGTGGCGGTACGTCCTTCGAGAACACCGCCGACGTGGCGATCCCGGACGCGGGCGCCGCGGTGACGTCGTCGATCACCGTCTCCGGCCGGACGGGCAACGCGCCCTCCAACCTCCAGGTCTCGGTGGACATCGTGCACACCTGGAGCGGTGACCTGGTCATCGACCTGCTGGCCCCGGACGGCACGGCGTACCGCCTGAGGAACCGCACCGGCGGCTCGGCGGACAACGTCAACGAGACCTATACGGTCAACGCCTCCTCCGAGACCGCCAACGGCACCTGGCAGCTGCGGGTGCAGGACCAGGCCTCACGGGACACCGGCTACATCAACGGCTGGGGGCTCACCTTCCCGTAGCCGTGACGGGCAGGCGTCCCGCACGGGCCGTGAAGCGCGGCCGTCATGCGCGGGCCGCGACGCCCGGCCCGTGAGCACCGCGTGAAGACGGGGCGCCGTCCCGGAGGTCCGGCCTCCGGGACGGCGCCCCGCCGTATGGGCGGCCCCGGTGGCCGCCCTACCCTTGGGTTCCATGTCTTCGGCGGACTTCACCTACGACCATGTCGGCGCGACCCGCGAGCCGGGTTTCTGCCCTCCCGGATTCCATCCCCTGCGCGTCCGCACCCGCCTCGGCGAGGGTGAGGCGGTCTTCCGCCAGGGCTCGGAGGCGGTCCTCACCTGGGAGCTGCACCGGGCCCTGGGGGTCGGGTTCGACCCCTCCGCCGACCGCGCGGCGCCCGGTGTCGACGTCACCGTCACGCTCGCCGGAGTGGTCCGGGCGCCCTGCCGGGTGGTCTGGACGGTGGAGGAGTACCGCAGAGCCGGCTGGGCCTACGGCACGCTGCCCGGTCATCCGGAGTGCGGCGAGGAGTCCTTCGTCGTGGACCGCACCGGTGACGGGACGGTGTGGCTGACCGTCTCGGCGTTCAGCAGGCCGGCCAGGTGGTACTCCCGTGCGGCCGGCCCGGCCGCACGCGGGCTGCAGCATGCCTACGCCCGCCGCTGCGGCACGGTCCTGCGCCGCCTCGCGACGGAGGGCCTCAAGGAGTTCTGAGGCCCTCCGCAGCATCCGCCCTACCAGGGCCTGTCCGGCGAATCACGCCAAAGGCGCGGGGTCCGGCACGTCTTCCTCCGCCTTGCGGCCGGACGCACCAGCCCCGCTCACCTGCGCTGACAAGGTGCCGTCGGCATCCTCCGACGTGATCCGCCGGACAGGCCCTGGCACCGTCCGCCCGCTACCGCCGCCTCACCGCATCAGTAACCCCGCGGCCCCCAGGACGTCCTCCGAGGGGACCGCGACCAGGCCCAGTTCCGTGCCCTGCGCCAGCAGCCGGTGGCTGGGCAGGATACGGACCGTGTAGCCGAACGGCCCGGTGCGGTCCAGGGAGAGCGGGCCCTCGTACACCCAGCGGCCCTCCAGGTCGGCGGCGCCCACCGGCTTCAGCGGCACGGGGGTCGCGCCGGTGATGCGGTCCTCCTCGTCCACCCGCCCGGAGACCGCCTGGACCTCGACGTCGTCCGGGCCCAGGTCGCCGAGGCCGACGCGCACCCGCAGCCCGAGGGTGGTGCCGAGTTCCGCCGTGCCCATCGCCTCCGACGTCTCGACGTGGTCGACGGTCACACCGTGCCAGGCGGCGCGCACCCGCGTCTTCCACCGGGCGAGGCCCCGCGCGGCGTCCGGGTCCATCGCGCGGTGGCCGCCGGCGGCGGGCTCGTACAGGCGCTCGACGTACTCGCGGACCATACGGCCGGCCAGCACCTTCGGCCCGAGCAGGCTCAGGGTGTGCCGGACCATCTCCAGCCACCGGTCCGGCAGCCCGCTCTCACCCCGCTCGTAGAAGCGCGGGGTGATCCGCTGCTCCAGCAGGTCGTACAGCGCGGCGGCCTCTATGGCGTCGCGCCGGTCGGGGTCGGTGCCCGCCCCGTCCGCGGTGGGGACGGCCCAGCCGAAATCGGGCTGGAACCACTCGTCCCACCAGCCGTCCAGCACCGAGAGGTTGAGGCAGCCGTTGAGAGCGGCCTTCATGCCGCTGGTGCCGCACGCCTCCAGCGGCCGCAGCGGGTTGTTCAGCCAGATGTCGCAGCCGGGGTAGAGCTTCTGCGCCATCGCCATGCCGTAGTCGGGCAGGAACACGATGCGGTGCCGCACACGGGGGTCGTCGGCGAACCGGACCAGCTCCTGGATGAGCCGCTTGCCGCTCTCGTCCGCCGGGTGCGCCTTGCCCGCGATCACGATCTGTACCGGCCGCTCGGGGTGCAGCAGCAGGTTCGTCAGCCGGTCCCGGTCCTGCAGCATCAGCGTCAGCCGCTTGTACGAGGGGACCCGCCGGGCGAACCCGATGGTCAGCACGTCCGGGTCGAGCACCCGGTCGATCCAGCCCAGCTCCGCCGTCCCGGCGCCGCGCTGCCGCCAGGAGGCGCGCAGCCGCTCCCGCACCTCCATCACCAGCAGGGTGCGCAGGGACCGGCGCAGCTCCCAGATGTCCTCGTCCGGGATGTCCGCGACCGAGTCCCAGCGGTCCGAGCCGCCGACGGTCAGTGCCTCCTCGGCGCGCTCGGCACCGATCTGCCGGGCGCCGAGCCGGAGCACCTCGGGGGCGACCCAGGTGGGCGCGTGCACCCCGTTGGTCACGGAGGTGATGGGCACCTCCTCGGGGTCGAATCCGGGCCAGAGCCCGGCGAACATCTCGCGGCTGACGCTGCCGTGCAGCAGGGACACGCCGTTGGCGCGCTGGGCGAGGCGCAGGCCCATCACGGCCATGTTGAAGAGGCCGGGTTCGCCGCCGGGGTACGTCTCCCGGCCCAGTCCGATGACGCGGTCGACGTCGATGCCCGGCAGTTCGGCGTCGGGGCCGAAGTGGCGGGCGACCAGGTCACGGTCGAAGCGGTCGATGCCGGCCGGTACGGGGGTGTGCGTGGTGAACACGGTCCCGGCCCGGACGGCCTCCAGGGCGGCGTCGAACTCCAGCCCTTCGGAGCCCAGTTCGGCGATGCGCTCCAGACCGAGGAACCCGGCGTGGCCCTCGTTGGTGTGGAACACCTCGGGCGGTGCGTGTCCGGTGAGCCGGCAGTACGCGCGCACCGCCCGCACACCTCCTATGCCGAGCAGCATCTCCTGGAGGAGCCGGTGCTCGCTGCCGCCTCCGTAGAGCCGGTCGGTGACGCCGCGTTCGCCGAGGTCGTTCTCCTCGACGTCGGAGTCCAGCAGGAGCAGGGGGACCCTGCCCACCTGGGCCAGCCAGATCCGGGCGCGCAGCGACCGGCCGCCGGGCAGCGCGAGGCTCACCAGGGCAGGCGTGCCGTCCGGCTCCTTGAGCTGGACGAGGGGCAGCTCGTTGGGGTCGAGGACGGGGTAGTGCTCCTGCTGCCAGCCGTCCCTGGACAGGCTCTGGCGGAAGTAACCGTGCCGGTAGAGCAGGCCGACGCCGATCAGCGGGACACCGAGGTCGCTGGCGGCCTTGAGATGGTCGCCGGCGAGGATGCCGAGCCCGCCGGAGTACTGCGGCAGGGCGGCCGTGATGCCGAACTCCGGGGAGAAGTAGGCGATGGCGGCGGGCAGTTGGTCGCTCTGCGGCCGGGTGCCGGACTGGGTCTGGTACCAGCGGTCGCCGGTCATGTACGTGTGCAGGTCGTCCGCGGCCGCGTCGAGGCGGTCCAGGAACGCGCGGTCGCCGGCCAGCTCGGCGAGCCGCTCGGGCCCCACGCTGCCCAGCAGCCGTACGGGGTCGCGACCGCAGGCGGCCCAGCATTCGGGGTCGACGGACTGGAAGAGGTCGCCGGTCGGCGCGTGCCAGGACCAGCGCAGATTGCGGGCCAGGTCGCTGAGGGGCCGGAGGGGGTCGGGGAGAACGGGTCGGACGGTGAATCGACGGATCGCCTTCAAATTCCACCTCGGCGCGAGTCGCGGTGCGGAGGGACGGCAGTGTGCGTCCGGTCGTCCCGCACGACACTACCGGCGGAAACGGCATCCACGGCGGAAGCCGGACAACCCGGTACCGGCGCGCCTCGGACCAAACGATTCACCGCAAGGCGGATATGGCCGATTCCCTGCCCGTAGGCGTCCTTGTGGGGCTTCGTTCCGCACGAGACGCTGCCACGGTGGCGTGCCGGCCCGCGCCGGGTGCACCCCGGCCCGCGGCACCGTACGCCGAGTCGAGGAGGGGAACTCGGACCATGGCACGGACGCGAACGCGGCGTCTGCGCCGGGCGGGGGGCATGACGGCGACCGTGACGGCGATCCTGTGCGCCGCGACGGTTTCGGCCGCGACCCTGCCCGCGCACGCCGCGCCCATGGGGCGGATATCCGGCGCCGGAGCACCCGGCTCCGTGGCAGGCAGCTACCTGGTGGCACTGAAGGAGGGGACCGCGGCCCGCTCGGCGGCGGGCAGAGAGCTCGCCGCACGCCACGGGGCGAGAATCAGCCATACCTACGGCACGGTGCTGAACGGCTACGCCGTCCGGGCGAATGCGAGACAGGCGGCGCGGCTCGCGGCCGACCCCCGGGTCTCCTCGGTCACCCAGGACACCCGGGTGACCGGGGTCGGCACACAGAAGAACCCGCCGTCCTGGGGACTCGACCGGGTCGACCAGCGGAACCTGCCGCTGAACAAGCGGTACGCCTCGCCGGACACGGCGGGTGCCGGGGTGACGGTCTACATCATCGACACCGGCGTACGGATCTCGCACCGGGACTTCGGCGGCCGGGCCCGGCACGGCTGGGACTTCGTCCAGAACGACCGGACCGCCCAGGACGGCAACGGCCACGGCACCCATGTGGCCGGCATCGTCGCGGGGAAGACGTACGGCGTCGCGAAGCGGGCCCGGATCGTCTCCGTGCGCGTGCTGGACAACGCGGGTTCGGGCACCACGGCCCAGGTGATCGCGGGCATCGACTGGGTGACCCGGAACGCGAAGAGGCCCGCGGTCGCCAACCTCAGTCTCGGCGGCTTCCACAACGCTCAACTGAACGCCGCCGTCCGCGCCTCCATCGCGTCCGGTGTCAGCTACACGGTCGCGGCGGGCAACGAGGCGAACGCGGCCGCGCTGTACTCACCCGCGGGGATCAGACAGGCGATCACGGTGGGCGCGACCGACCGGCAGGACAAGAAACCGGCCTTTTCCAACCACGGCTCGGCCGTCGACCTGTTCGCCCCCGGGGTCGCCATCACCTCGGCGTCCGCCACGAGCGACACCGGTCAAGTCGCCGCCTCGGGTACGTCGATGGCGTCCCCTCACGCGGCGGGCGCGGCGGCGCTGTACCTCGCCGGACACCGGCGGGCGACCCCGGCCCAGGTGGCGAACGCCCTGGTCAAGGGGGCGACGACCGGGAAGGTGAGCAGCCGCGGGCTCGGCTCGCCGAACCGGCTGCTGCGGGCGCCGGCACCCTAGGCGCCTCTCGTTCGGATCCGGCCCGATCCGAACGAGAGGCGCCTAGGGCTTGCTGACGGCTGCATGGGAGCGGCCCGTCAAGGACCGGCTCCGCCCTGCACGGGCGAGGCCGGTCTTGTGTGTCGACATACGCGTGAGTAGTTAACAAAGTGTCGGATTGCTCACCCGAATATGGTGGGAAGGCTCCTTCGGTACACCCCTCAGGAACACCGCCGTGCACCACGGAACACGACGGAGCATCACGGAGCATCACGCAGGCCCCCGCAGGACACAGCAGGACCCACCTCCCCACAGTCATCCGCCCACCTACGTTGACGCGGACAGGAGCGGTCATGCCCGCCAAGCACCCTTCGTCATCCCCTCCGACGCCCGACACCGAGGAGACACCGCCGGCGCCCGGTTTCACCGCACCGGCGCGGGCCGGTTCCGGGCCGCCTCCGAAGCCCGGCCCGCGCCCGTCCGCGAAACGCGGTTCCACAGCGTCTCCCGTCCGGCCGGGCGGCAAGGGCGGACATCCGGCGCCGGCGCCCGCCCCGTCGCCCGCCGCGGGAGCGAGCTCCGTGAGCGCCACCCCCGTAAGCACCGCCTCCGCAAGCGCCGCCTCCACCACCCCCGTAAGCGCCACCTCCGTGGGCCGTATCCCCGTCCTCGACGTCCGGCCGGTGGTCCGCGAGGGGCGCCGGCCGGCGAAGGCGGTCGTCGGGGAGACGTTCGAGGTGACGGCGACCGTGTTCCGTGAGGGGCACGACGCGGTGGCCGCCAACGTCGTCCTGACCGATCCCGAGGGCCGGCGGGGGCCGTTCACGCCGATGCGGGAACTGGCACCCGGCACCGACCGCTGGGGGGCCACCGTCACCCCAGGGGGGACGGGGCACTGGACGTACACCGTGGAGGCGTGGGGCGATCCGGTCACCACCTGGCGGCGCCACGCGCGGATCAAGATTCCGGCAGACATGGACACGGAGCTGGTCCTGGAGGAAGGTGCCCGGCTCCACGAACGGGCGGCGGCCCACGTTCCGGACCCGGCCCGGCGGGCCGCCCTCCTCACCGCCGTGGACGCGCTGCGCGACGCACGGCGTCCGGCGTCGTCCCGGTTGGCGGGGGCGTTGGTGCCGGAGGTGGACGCGGTGCTGGCCCGGTATCCGCTGCGGGAGCTGGTCACCGCCGGCGACCCGATGCCCCTGCTCGTG